>JAGWPQ010000049.1 GCA_028877045.1 Bacteroidota bacterium
CCTAATTTCTCGATGTGCTTACAGGTATCTAAAACAGCTTTGTGTTCTGTATTTGCAGTAATGATATGATTACCTTTTGAAGCATACATTTCGTACACACCCTTAATCGCAAGATTATCGCCTTCGGTTGCGCCCGATGTAAAAATAATTTCTTTCGGATCGGCACCTACCAATTTTGCAACCTGTTCACGGGCATAATCAACAGCTTCTTCGGCTTCCCATCCAAATGGATGATTACGACTTGCAGCATTACCAAAGTGTTCGGTAAAATACGGGATCATTGTTTCCAATACTCTCGGATCCATTGGAGTAGTTGCATTATTATCTAAATAAACCGGTAGCTTCAACATAATCTTTTTTAATTTAGTTCTTACTAACAATGCAAAACTAAAGCAAAGGCTGCTATAATTTTGTTGTGGAAAACAGAAAGGCAGTTAAATTTCCTATTTCGTAAAGCGGGTTTTAAAAATATACAACATGAAAAAAATTGAACATATTGGTATTGCCGTAAAAGATTTTAGTACTTCTATTCCGCTATTCGAAAAACTTTTAGATACATCATGTTACAAAAAAGAAGGAGTTGAAAGCGAAAAAGTAAACACTGCTTTCTTCCGGAAAGGTGAAACTAAAATTGAATTATTAGAAAGCGTTGAAGCCGATGGTGTGATCGCAAAATTTATTGAGAAGAAAGGTGAAGGCATTCATCATATTGCATTTGAAGTGGATGATATTGAAGCCGAAATGGAACGAATGAAGCGTGAAGGATTTATTTTATTGAATGAAAAACCTAAACCCGGTGCCGATAATAAATTAGTTTGCTTCTTACATCCTAAAGGAACGAATGGGGTATTGATTGAATTATGCCAGGAGATAAAATGAGCCCATTAAAATTCCACCTGAACCGGCAAACGGGTCTATTATTAAAATTTGTAGATTTGTTTAAAATGAACAGAAAATGAAAGGAGTAACTATCTTAAAAAATGAAAAAAATAATCGTAAGATTATTCAGATAGATATTAAGGAAGTCGCTAAGCGTCCCAATGAATTCGAGGATCTTGTTGATGTTTTAATTGCTGAAGACAGAAAAGATGAAAAAGAAATAAGCTGGGAAACTGTAAAAACACAACTGAAGAAAAAAGGGAAATTGTAACTGGTTTATCTGTAAATATCTTTCCGGTGACCAATCCTGCGAATGTTTACAATTTTAATTCCGTCGTCAATAACATAAATTATTCTGTAATCGCCAACTCTTATCCTGTATAAATTTTCATTTGAGTCTTTCAGTTTCTTTACCCCGTTTGGTCTTGGATTTTCACTCAATTCATTAATCGAAAAAACTATTTTCTTAATAACTGATTTAGATAATCGTTGCAGTTCTTTGCTTGCCGAATCTTTAAAAGTTATTTTATACATAACCTGATTTTATTATAAATCAAAGTTATGATGGCCTTCAATAGTTGACAATAGTTTTTTAAAACTATTCTGAACTGTTTTCATATTTATACATGCTCAAATTACAATTGAAAAAACTTAGAACAACATGTTGTCACATAAAAACATTACAATCCAACTTTTTCGATTGCTAATTGTGCTGCAATCTGGCTGGCATCTTTTTTATTGAATGCTTTTCCTTTGGCTAATACTTC
>JAGWPQ010000471.1 GCA_028877045.1 Bacteroidota bacterium
AAGAAACAAAGAAAAAGCGAAGCTTTTTAAAACTTCGTGCCTTAGCGTCTTTGTGGCCAATCTGTCATTTTCAATGTGATTTTCTACGCAGCAGAAATTGGTTACTCATTATGACGATCAAGGAGGAGCTTGCTTTACCGAATGTCATTGGCAGTAACCCGGAGGTCGAAGCTATGAATATTGAGTTTTGAGCCACACCATGAACTATGACCCATGAACTATCCCCTCAAAACAGTAGTTATCTTCCATTAAAAAACCCCGGGCAAAGCCGGGGTTGCATCATCGCTTTTTAAAAAGCTTCTTTAAAATAAGTGTAACCAAAAAACTTACGGTCGTTCCAACACCGGCCAGCACGATGGTCTTTAACAGGTCGCCTGCCTGTAAGGCTTTGTACAAACCTGTTGCCGTACCGCCCAGCATAGTGATGAACCATAAACGGTTATTTTCAAGATCTTCGGTCATAATCTACCCATTATATTTTTATTGTTATCTCAATAAATCGGGTATTACGCTCCGTTTTTATCCCGTGTATCAGTATCAGTAGTAAACTGACTAACCGTTGCAGCCACCGAACCGGCTACTGCTATATAACCCGCAATGGTGGTTACCATTACAGGCAAGACCACAGGAGCAGTTAATAAGGCCGTTGCCAACCCTGTTAACAGCAATCCCGTATTTCTTATCCTTTGAAAGAAGGGCGAAACGGGTGTTTTAAAATCCTGTATCAGTTTTTTCATGATCATTATTTTGCTCAGTTTCGTTTTTTGTTTGCGAACTGAAAGTGAATACTATTTTTTCGTTTCGATCGATAGCATCAAAAACAATGGCTGTCAGTTTCCCAAAAGCCAAACGGGAAGAAGAACCTTCACCTGCTCCCGTTAAAACAGTTACCGGGGCTATGCAACCCCTCAGTTCCAAAAGAGCATTATTGGCGGGATGAACAAGGATCATTTCCCTGTTGGATACATCGGTAAGATGCAGGTGCCATTTGAATTTGGGGCTCCATCTTTTCTTTGCCCGGTAACTTCCTTCGGGAATGCAGGAAATGCCGGCAGCATTGTTTTTCCATGGTAATTCAATACTGTAACAGACCAATTCTTCATTCATAAAAATTTCGCCGTTGGTACCGGCATACAGATAAGTTCTGATTATTTTTATTTCCATCGTTTACTTTTTTGTTGGCTGAGCAGCCATGTTTTTAATGTGTACAAAAGCCGGGATTCATCTGAATACAGTCGGGCCTTGCCTCCGACTCCTGACTAAGGACTCAGAACTAAAGACTCCCGACTATCGACTCCAGACTCTAAACCCCTCCATCCACTTTTACAATATTCAAGGCATTGAAAGAGCCGGTATTAAATGGATATTTACCTCCATTCACTTCCTGGTAAAATTCCATTCCCAAAGCCAGAAATAAAGGATGTGTGCTGTTGGCAGGTAAGTTGATGGTCAGTTCCATGGCCGCAACCTGGATATCGTCTATGCTAATGAAATCAGAAGCATCTGATTGCGTTTGATAGTCGGCATTTTCGAAATCGACTGCCGAACCAATCAGCAACAATTTATAATGTGTGGAACCCGATGGAACATACACATTTTTTTCATTGTTAAAATCAGGGAAAGACGCGGTCATGATACCTGTAGTGCGATCGATGGAAGTCGCGTACTTTACTTTAAGGCAAGTACCTAACACGGCGTTGCTATTAAAGTCGAAATCCTTTAATAAGGTAGCTTCGCCATCGATCACATTGCGTTGTCCTCTGGTGCTGGTTTTATCTGCATGGATCACGATCATCATTTGTTTTACCAATCTGCTAACCAGACGTCGGTCGCTCATTGTTTGCAGAAAACTGCCAAATGCCATGCGGAATACCTTACCCGCTTTACAGGCCCTGCCAAATTCAGCCCCGTTTTCACGGGTACGTTTAAAAGCCGGGTTTGTTGCAATTTCGTTGGCAGAAATGCTGCTTTTTTGTTTAACACGATAGCCGTCTTTCGTTTTAAAAAATGTGATATTACCAATGCTTCCTTTTATTGGTAATATCCCTTCTTGAGTTGCCATAAAA
>JAGWPQ010000472.1 GCA_028877045.1 Bacteroidota bacterium
AAAATTAAACCGTTTGTTTAGTGGAATATAATTTTCGGAATTCAATCTCAAATATGTGTAACGATTGTAATCGATGCCTAAAGAATCGATATTTTGAATGACCCTGTTTTCCAAACTGAATTGCAATTCCTGTGATTGGGGGTTAACAAAACCATATTCAAGATCTGTTTTACTTCCTCTTCTCGGATAGATCACATTACTTAACGAATTCGTTTTTATAAAAGCATAATTGCTCCAGAAATTATCGCCACCGGCAATTGCAAGATTTGAAATTACTTTGGGACTGTAATATAAATTTTCGAATCTTGCACCTGTACCGAATGAAAGGCTTCGTGTTGGAGAATACCTGAAATTAAAATCGCCTAAAAAATATCCCTGATCATATAATCCCTGTTTTGTGAAATTAGAATAAGAATTATTGGTGATGGATTCTAATTGTGTGGTGGCAGTAAATGAAAGCGATTTTTTTCTTCCGAAAAATTGGATATGCTCGCCTCTTAAACGAAAATTTTCTCCAATGTTTACAGTAAGTTGTGATTTGGAATAAGGTGTAAGAAAATTATGCGAAGTGATATTGCCAATGAGGCTAATGCCCGTAAACTTGTTATAATTAATTCCCAGTTTAAGAAAAGTAAAAGGCATTTCCTGTACATCAAAAATGATCTTGTAAGTGCCGTCGGGCAAGGGATTCAGCGAATACACGATCTTATCGTAATAATTAGTTCCGAAAGCATTTCTTATTTTTTCTGCTAATTGGGGTTGATTGTAATATTGGTTGAGTTTAAATGCAAGCCTGTACATGAAGAAATCAGGATTTGTTTTATGCAAACCTTTTATTTCGTATGCCGTGATCTTTACTGAATCTTGTTTGGGTAAAGTAACAGGTGCATTTTTTTCTTCGCCATAAATTGCATTTAACGAGTCGGCTAATTTTTTTAAACTCGGATATAATTCCCTGCCTCTTTCAATTCCTTCATCAATGATCTCATTTCCCGAAGAAAAACTTCCCATATTATATTCATCCAACTGATGCTTCACTAATATGTCGCATAATTTTTCTTCTTTCTTAGCATCTTCATCTTCCCTGAAAAAAGCTATCTGCAATAATATCTGAAAGATGTTTGTAATTTTATCTTTTGGTAATAAACTAGTGGTAACATTGCTCCCGATCACAATGTCGGCACCCATTTGCCTGGCATTCAATACCGGAAAATTTCTTACAATACCACCATCAACCAATTTTTTATTTTTATAATTCACTGCGGTAAAAATTGTTGGGATAGCCATACTGGCTCTTGCAGCCTGTATGATTTCGCCGCTGTCTAATACAACCATATCACCATTAGAAACATCTGTGGCAATACATTTGAAGCCTCTCGGGAATTTTGAAAAATCTTTTATTTGGTGAACCGGATAAAAAAACTCAGTAAACTTTAGCCACAATTCTTCCGATTCCAAAACACCACTTGGTAAGCGCAATGTTTTATTTACCCAGGGAAGTTCAACTGCATATTTCGAATAATCTTCTTTTTCCTGCATGCTGAAAGAACGAAGCGTAGAAGCATTGGATAATAGCAGATCCCAATCCATTTGCCTTCCCATTTTTTCGATAGTATCGGCCGAATAGCCAATGGCATACAATGCGCCAATGATGCTGCCCATGCTGGTTCCGGTAACATAATCTATTTTTAATCCGGCCGAATCAATGGCTTTTAAAATGCCGATATGTGCTAATCCTTTTGCACCACCACCACTTAGCGTGAGACCAATTTTTGGCCTTCCATTTTTATTTTGTGCGATCGAAATGATGCTGCAGAAAATAAAAAATATGGTGATGAGATTTTTCTTCATGATATAACGAAAGTGAATTTATACATTTTCGAAATAGCAGGAGAGAATCTTTTTTGTTAATTATTTTGTTTTATTTACGTAAGAAATTGATCTGATCTTCTATGGTGAAGACTGAACAATAAGTATTAAAAATTACTCTTTGTCATGAGCATCCTGCAGATCCTTGATGATAATTTTATTCATTTGCAGCATTGCCTGCATTACATTTTTTGATTTAACCGGATCAGGATCGCTTAGTAATCTTCCTAATGCAGAAGGAATGATCTGCCACGATAAACCAAATTTATCTTTCAGCCAACCGCATCTGCTTTTTTCTCCACCGGCTGATAATTTTTCCCATAACTCATCTACTTCTTCCTGTGTTTCACAATTGACAAAAAAAGAAACAGCAGGAGTGAAGCTGAATTGCGGGCCTCCGTTCAGTACATGAAAATTTTGTCCGTTTAATTGAAACGATGCAGACATTACAGAGCCATCACCCATGCGGCTTACATTAATAACTTTAGAATTTGTAAAGATGGCTGTATAAAAATTCATAGCTTCTTCAGCATTGCCGTTGAACCATAAAAATGGTGTTATTGTTTGCATGATTATTTATTTAGGTTGATAACAAAGAAGCACTGTGCCGCTCTTGAATATGCGTGTATTTGTAAGATCAAGATCAAGCTTTTCTTTGATGCCTTTGAATATCTGTGTGCCTTTGCCCAATACAACCGGATCGATCATGAACTGGTATTCATCAATTAATCCTGCTTCAGCAAACTGAGTAAGGATGCTGCCGCTGCCCAGTATTGTCATATCTTTTCCGGGCAATTGTTTTAAATGTTTAATTTCTTCAATTATATTATTGCTGATCAGTTGGGTCTTATTCCATTCAGCTTTTTTTAGTGTTGTAGAGAAAACAATTTTCTCTGCATTGTTCATTCCTTTCGCAACTTCGGGTAAACTTTCAATCGCCATTTTTGTTGGCCAAAAACTAAACATCATCTCATACGTTACACGGCCAAACAAAAGAATGCTTTCGGATTTAAGATTTTCGGCCGAAAATTCAGCTTCTTCCTCAGCATGACGGTGCCAGCTGATATCTTCATTCAGTCCTTTATAAAAACCATCAAGCGAAATGAAATTAAAGACGCTGAGTTTTCTCATATCGCATTATTTTTTGGATTTAGTTTTTGCTTTATTGATATTTTCCTGAGCCCTGTATTTTACAATTTTCTTTATTAAACTTATTGGTAATGGTTTGTCGTTGGGAAATTGAACCGTGCCTTTTGAAGTTTCAAATTTTGTGAGCTGGCTTTTAAATGCTTCGATGCCCGAAGCCATCGGATAAAGCCCGATATGATTTTTGTGTGCTGCAAAATAAACCAGCATGCCATTTAATTTATATGCAGGCATACCGTAACTGATCACTTCCAAAGCCAATGGTGCTGCGGTTTTTATCGTTTGACGCAATTGTTCAAGCCGTTCCTGGATT
>JAGWPQ010000473.1 GCA_028877045.1 Bacteroidota bacterium
AAGTTGAAGTTGCATTTAGACGGTGCCCGTATATTTAATGCCATTGTAGCCAAAGACCAAACAGCCAAACAATATGGTGAAGTATTCGATTCCATCTCGGTTTGTTTAAGCAAGGGATTGGGCGCTCCTGTTGGCAGTGTTTTATTGGGTACAACCGAATTTATCAGAAAAGCAAGAAGGATACGTAAGGTATTTGGCGGCGGTATGCGGCAGGCAGGTATTTTAGCTGCTGCCGGAATGTATGCATTGGAACATAATGTAGCCAGGTTGGCCGAAGACCATCAACATGCAAAAGCCATTGCAGCGGCTTTAAAAGAGAAAGATTTTGTGGGTGAGATATTGCCCGTTGAAACCAATATCATCATCTTTGAAATAAAAGGCAGGTTTACGGCACAGCAATTTGCCGAACAACTAAAAGCACAAGATATTCTTGCCATCGCTATCTCTCCTACACAGGTAAGAATAGTAGTTCATTTGGATATTACAAAAGAAATGGTGAGCAAAACCATACAAGTCTTTAAAACCCTTTAAACAACTGGAACAATATGTTAGCAAAGATCAATCCATCCAATACGCAAGCCTGGATATTACTGAAGAAGCATTTTGAAGAAGAGATGAGCCGTAAGCAGATCAAAGACCTTTTTGCGGCCGATAAAGAACGCTTTCAAAAGTTCTCTATTACATTGGAAGATATTGTTTTCGACTATTCGAAGAATATCATCAATCCAAAAACATTACAACTCTTATTATTACTGGCCGAGGAATGCAAATTGAAAGATGCGATCCATGATATGTTTGCTGGTTTAAAGATCAATGAGACCGAACAACGCAGTGTACTGCACACAGCCTTAAGGAATTTTTCGGACAGCGCCATTTTGGTGGATGGAAAAGATATCATGCCTCTGGTAAAAAAAGTGATGCAGCACATGCAATCGTTCTGCGAACAAATTCACAGCGGTGCGTGGAAAGGTTATACAGGCAAGAAAATAAAATATATTGTAAACATAGGTATTGGCGGCAGCGACCTGGGTCCGGTGATGGTGACCGAGGCGTTGAAACCTTATTGGGTTCACGGTATCCAATCTTATTTTGTAAGTAATGTTGACGGCACCCATATTGCCGAAACATTAAAGAAAGTGAAAGCAGAGGAGACTTTGTTTTTAGTGGCTTCTAAAACATTTACCACACAGGAAACCATGACCAATGCGCATACGGCAAGGGCGTGGTTCTTAGAACATGCAAAGGACGAAAAGCATATTGCCAAACATTTTGCAGCATTAAGCACCAATGAAAAAGATGTTGTGAAATTTGGTATCGATAAAGCCATTATGTTTGAATTCTGGGATTGGGTTGGCGGAAGATATTCGTTGTGGAGTGCCATCGGTTTATCGATAGCATTGACCATTGGCTATGATAATTTCGAAAAATTATTGAAGGGTGCTTATGCTGTTGATGAACATTTTAAACAGGAAAAGTTCGATAAGAATATCCCGGTATTGATGGCATTGATCGGTATTTGGTACACCAACTTTTTTGGTGCGCAAAGTGAAGCCATCTTGCCTTACGATCAATACATGCATCGCTTTGCTGCTTATTTTCAGCAGGGCAATATGGAAAGTAACGGCAAGAGTGTTGACCGCAACGGCAACCTGGTGAATTATGCAACAGGCCCTGTTATCTGGGGCGAGCCCGGAACCAATGGTCAGCATGCTTTTTATCAATTGATCCATCAGGGTACACCTTTGATCCCATGCGATTTTATTGCGCCGGCACAAAGCCACAATCCTATCGGTGATCATCATGTGAAACTGCTTTCCAACTTCTTTGCACAAACAGAAGCATTGATGAACGGGAAAAGCGAGAATGAGGTAAAGGTTGAATTGATGAAAGCAAATAAAACCGAAGAAGAAATTAAAAAGCTTGCTCCGTTTAAAATATTTGCCGGCAATAAACCAACCAATTCTATTTTGGTAAAAAAGATCACTCCGCATACATTGGGAAGTTTGATCGCTTTGTACGAACATAAGATATTTGTGCAGGGTGTGATATGGAATATCTTCAGCTTCGATCAATGGGGTGTTGAATTGGGTAAACAATTGGCGAATAAAATTTTGCCTGAATTGGAAAATAATGATAAGATCACCGGGCATGATTCTTCTACAAATGGATTGATCAATGCGTATAAGCTTTTTAGAGATGAGAAGTGAGTTGTGAGATTTGAGAAGACGTAATGCTTTTTAAATAAGATGATTGTCAGACTGAACTTGTCGAAGTCTATTAAGTAACCGGTTATTATTTGCAATTCACGATTATCGATTCACATTGTTGAACAAAGTACCGAACGTTGAAGAGTGCGACGCAACAGTTGATGCCATGAAAAACTAAAGCCGGTAACAAAAAATAAATATGCAGAATGTTATTGTAAGAAATATTGAGCCGGGTGATAATGCTGCTTTGGCAAGTATTATCAGAAAAAGTTTGGAAGAGTTTAATGCTGCCAAATATGGTACTGTTTACTATGATAAGGCAACAGATCATTTATACGAATTGTTTTCTTCAACGCCCCGCAGTACATATTTTGTTGCAGTATTAAATGGTGAAATAATTGGTGGTGCAGGTATTTTTCCAACTGCAAATCTTCCTGAAGGTTATTGCGAATTAGTGAAGATGTATTTAGCAAAAGAAGCACGTGGATTGGGTTTGGGAAGAATGATGATCAGCAAATGTCTGGAAGCTGCAAAAGATATGGGTTTTACAAAAGTGTATTTGGAAAGCATGCCCGAATTAAGCAGGGCAATACAAGTGTATGAAAAATTTGGATTCAGCTATTTAAAGGGACCACTGGGCAATAGCGGTCATACGGGCTGCGATATCTGGATGGAAAAGGAATTATAAAAACAATTTCGATAAAAATAAAAAAGCCGCTCTTTACAGAGCAGCTTCTTAATATTTGAAAGTTATAATTACCATTTATCTACTTCTTCATGTGCGCCATTATCGGCAGGCGGTACCGGAGCAGCAACGGGTGACGCAACAGGTTCATCCACTACTTTTGAAACTTCCTGCTCGGCATCAGCTGAAACAGGACCTTCGTTTCCTTCGGCATCATTATATTCATGATTGAATGCATCGAAATCGAAATCGGGCATCAGATCAGTTTTCACATAATCTACAGCTTCAGTCAACGCTTTGATAAACTTATTAAAGTCTTCCTTGTACAAAAAGATTTTATGACGATCGTAACCGTTGTCATCAAAACGTTTTCTGCTTTCTGTAATGGTCAAATAATAATCATTACCACGGGTTGCTCTTACATCAAAAAAGTAAGTCCTTCTTTTTCCGGCTCTGATTCTTTTACTGTAAACACTTTCTAATTTCTTGTCGTTGTTCTCGTACGCCCCAGCTGATTTAATTTTAGTGAACTATTTGTTTTTTTAAAAGGTGAAGCAAATATAGGATTGTTTTGGAATTGCCAAAATTTTACAACCCGAGATTAATGAATTTTAAGCAATGATATTTTCGGTATCAGGAGATGACGCTTCGGTTAACTGCAAACGATATAATTCGGCATAGTAACCATTCAGCTCCAATAATTTTTCGTG
>JAGWPQ010000474.1 GCA_028877045.1 Bacteroidota bacterium
ATGAAAATCGGCGAGCCGGTTTATATTTATAATGTTGATGGTACTTCTGTTCAGGGTTCTATCTTCAACATTTCAAGCGATGGGTATATTACAGTTGCTTATCCTGCACTATATGAAACATACAATTTAAGTCTGTTAAAAGCCTATACAAATGATGTCTTAAGTAACGGCAATAATTGGTTTTTATATTTTTAGGGTTGAATTTTTTAAGAAAATTATTTGCGATTTGAGTATTGCTTTAACATAATAATTTCTTTCTGAAAGTTGAAAAGTTAGAATTATTAAAAATCAATAGTTACAAAAAGCTATTCAGTACAAGTGTGCGACGCAACCACTGCCCCATTGAAATACAAAAGCTAAGTACAAAATAATTTTTACCATTAAGAAGTTAAGTTTCATTAAGTGTAAACTTAATTACCTTAATTCCTTAATGGTTTTGATATGCCTTTTTTAAAAAAATTAATTACTCTTATTTTTCTCCACCCACATTTCATTAAATGTTTTTTCGCTGAACTCAAGATCGCTGCGGTGTGCAGTCCATGCTTTTGCCACTTTATTGATCACCCAATTTTTTAGTTTGCCATTGCTCATGTTGTACATCTTCCGGTTAAGGCTTGCAGTCTTCCATATCTTCCATGCGATCCTTTCGCCTAAAGCACTATCGCCTTCAACAACAGATTCGTGGCGGTTTTCCAACAACAACTCATGCAAATTAATTCTAACAGGACAAACCTGCGTGCAATTGCCGCAAAGCGACGATGCATAGCTTAAATGCTTGTATTCTTTGATGCCGCTTAGATGCGGCGTGATAACACTTCCGATAGGTCCGCTATACGTAGTGCCGTAAGCATGACCGCCAATATTTTTATACACCGGACAAGCATTTAAACAGGCACCGCAACGAATGCAATACAATGCTTCGCGGGTGATGGGATTGCTTAATAAATTGGTGCGTCCATTGTCTAATAATATCACATACATTTCTTCGGGACCATCGGTTTCATTTGCCTGTCGCGGCCCGGTAACGATGGTGTTGTACACCGTAACTTTTTGTCCGGTGCCAAATGTAGAAAGCAGTGGCCAGAACAGACCCAAATCATTAATTGACGGCAACATTTTTTCTATGCCAACCACAACAATATGTGTTTTGGGAAATGCACAGCTTAATCTTGCATTGCCTTCATTTTCGGTAACGGCAATGCCGCCGATATCGGCAATAATAAAATTGGCGCCGGTAATACCTACTTCGGCCTGCACATATTTTTCGCGCAATTTTATACGTGCCACCTGCGTTAATTCTTCGGGCGATAAACCACCGGGCACGCCTAATTTATTGGCAAACAATTTTGCAACATCTTCTTTGCTTTTGTGCATGGCAGGTGTAACAATATGATAAGGCGGCTCGCCATCTAATTGCTGAATATATTCGCCCAGATCGGTTTCTACACTTTCAATATTATTTTGTTCTAAGTATTTATTTAAATGAATTTCTTCGGTCACCATGCTCTTACTCTTCACCAAAGTTTTGCAATTTTTTTCTTTGCAAATTTTACCGATCTCATCCAATGCCTGTTGCGCATTCTCGGCCCACAAAACTTTTGCACCACGCGATGAAATTTCTTTTTCAAAATTTTCTAAGTATTGATCCAGGTGTTCAATGGCGCGCCACTTGGTGTCTTTGGCACGTTCGCGTGCAGTAAGCACATCAACAAATTGTTCTTTGCCTTTTGGAACAACCGCATTGTATTTTCCAATGTTGAAATTAATTTTCCGGCGGTGATCTAAATCCGCCGCCTTGATGGTACTCTTTGCAATAAATGAAGCTGCGTTTTTACTCATAATTTTTATTTTGTTACCAGCTTAAAATCTTTATTCAACTGTCGTTGCGTCGCACACTTCAACGTTCTGTTCCTTTTTCGGCAACGTTAATCGGAAGTCGGGAATCGCAAGTAATTCGGGTTCAAACTAGCGATTTACGACTCACAATTAATGATCATTCATATGTTTCGCTGTTTCTTCCAATGCCAAATAAAACTCTTCACCATATTTTCTGATAATCGCATCTTTCAAAAATAAATACACCGGCACTTTTAATTTCTTTCCCAGGCTGCAAGCGGCTTTGCACAGATCAGTTCTTGGTTCGTAATTCAAATATTCCATATCAGGATCCATTTTACTTTTCGATATCCTTATCGGAAACAAATGGCAACTGATTGGTTTTTTCCAGTCAATTTTTTTATCAATATATGCCTGTTCAATACCGCATAAAATTACTCCATTCTTATCTCTGAAACCATAGGCACAAATGCCACTGTTAACGGTTGGTGTTACCCAGCCAAACTCGCGGTCGTATTGGTATTTGCCCTGTTTCTCAATTGCTTTTAAACCTTCTTCATTCAAATATGGTTTAATGATTTCGAAGTATTCAATCAAATGATCCAGTTCCTCTTTCAATAATGGTGCACCGGCATCGCCATCTTCGCAGCAGGCGCCTTTGCATTTCGAGAGGTCGCACACAAATTGTTCTTCAATAATTTCGTCACTGATCAGTTTATTATCTATTGCTATCATACTGCACTAAAAAATTTACGCGAAGATAATTTTAAACATCGAGCAAATGCCGATTAGCTAATTATCGAAACACAGAAAATATTAACAGTTGGCGGCGTAACAATTGATCCGCGAAGAACGTATCATTTATGACACAGGTGTAAACAGCACATCGGTGTTTGCTTTATGTCATCCCGAATTTTTTCGGGATGATTTTTTTATGAAGAAGAAATCATCTCCACTTAAAAGTATTGATCAAATGCTTCATGTCTTCCAATAAAAATTTATTGACAATGGCCAGCGAATCTGCATTGGGAGCAGCATCAAAATATAAAGCACCACGTAAAAAATGTTTGGTAGAATCAGTCAGAAAAAACTGGTTGGCTGTTGCCACATCGCCACCAACATTAAAGAACAGACCGTGAATATGATTGACTGTTTCTATTCTCGATTCATCGATAGAATTAGCTTTCGAACTGTGTTTGTTGGTTAAGTTAAACGCATCATTCAGCAGTTTATCCAATTTATTTTTACCGATCTCTTTATAACTCACATAGATCCTTCCGTTAAACTGCGGGAAATTGATATTGATCCACCAGGGATTTTCGGTTGCTTCACCAAAAAACGTAGAATCCTTTACCACATTGGCATACAAAGGATACTCGAATGTGTAAGGATAACCGGGGCGGTCGAATAACTGATATTTTTTCTCGGGAAAATCAATCTTAAAATATCCTTTGGGTTTGGGAGTGTAGGTACTGTTGCATGAATAGATCATGGTTAATAGGCAATAGGTCATAGTCAAGCCTACTAATTTATTTCTTAGGATAAATAAAATGCCATGAACTATCCGCCATGAACCATGAACTATGACCCATGAACTATTAACTTTCTTCCTCACTCAATTGCGGCTTGATGGTTATTTTAATTTTATTGATGCGGTTTTTATTTACTTCCAGAACCGTAAATTCAAATTCATTGTAAGGAACAACACGATTGACCGGCGGGATCTCACCGGCCAATTCCAGCACTAATCCTGCTAAAGAATCGCTTTCGCCTTTTGCATTATCAAAAGTATCAACAGGCAATTCCATTACTTTACAAACATCGTTGATCATGGTTCTTCCTTCAAAAATATAATTATAATCATCTAATTTTTTATAAGGCGCATCTTCTTCATCAAATTCATCTTTAATATCACCGATGATCTCTTCCATGATATCTTCCAGCGTTACAATGCCGCTGGTGCCGCCAAACTCATCCACTACCACTGCAAAATGAATATGCTTGCTTTGAAATTCGCGCAGCAGATCTTCTATCATTTTTTGTTCGTGTACAAAATACGGTGGGCGCATTAAAGTATGCCAGTTAAAATCAGCGGGTTTATTCAAATGCGGAATCAGATCTTTGGTATGGATCATTCCTACCACTTCATCCAGGTCATCTTTATAAACAGGTATGCGGCTGTAATGCAGTTCCTCCACATGTTTCATCAATTCGTCAAAATTCGTTTTCTCTTCAATGCCATGCACTTCCAATCTTGCACGCATGATTTGTTTTACCGTGATGTTGCCGAATTTTAAAATGCCTTTTAAAATATTTTTTTCATTTTCATTGGTGCCGGTATCAGTGATATCAATGGCATGATATAATTCTTCGTTGGTAATGGTGCCGCTTGTTTTATTGGCTAATTTTTTTTC
>JAGWPQ010000475.1 GCA_028877045.1 Bacteroidota bacterium
ATCCGTTTGAACAAAGATTTTTTGCCTGCTTGTCTTGCCATAATGCCAAGATATTATTTATTGCTTTGCAAAAAATGATTTGCTTGATTTTTTTGTTGACGAGCTGCAGTATTTCAATGAAGCTTCGTTGCGTCGCACACTTGTACGCCTTGTTCTTTGTTGAGCTTGTAGAAGTATTTGATGCAGTACAAGAGTGCGACGCAACAGGTGCTGATAAAAGTTATATCGCTCGTCAACAAAAAAATCAAACAAATTATTTTTTGCAAAGCAATAAATAATATCTTGGCATTATGGCAAGACAAGCAGGCAAAAAATCATTGTTCAAACGGATCTGGATCTTTACAAAAAGACTTTTTCTTTTTGCATTCATTTCTTCGTTGATATACGTTGTTATTTGCCGTTGGATAATGCCACCGATCACCATCACGCAGATCGCCAATACTTTTTCGTACGGGTTGAAAAGAGATTATGTTAGCTGGAATGATATTTCGTACAACGTAAAGCTGGCGGCCATTGCAAGCGAAGACCAGGCCTTTCCAGATCACAACGGATTTGACTGGGATGCGATGGAAAAAAGTTTGAAACCAAAAAAGAAAAATAAGAAAACCAAGATCCCGTTGGGAGGTGCAGCCAGTACCATTTCGCAGCAAACCGCAAAGAATGTTTTTTTATGGCAGGGCAGCGGTGTTACAAAATATATCCGCAAAGCACCGGAGTTTTATTTTACTTTTTTAACCGAACTCATCTGGCAAAAGAAAAGAATTTTAGAAGTGTATTTGAATGTGATTGAAATGGGTCCTGGTATTTTTGGCATTGAAGCAGCATCGCAATATTACTTTCATAAGCACGCTAAAAATTTATCGAGAGAAGAAGCTGCAAAAATCATAGCATGCTTACCCAATCCAAAAAAGTTTTCAGTTGTACCAATGAGTAGCAGAGTGGCATGGCGTTATCCGCAAATTGTTCAGCAGATGAATAATATTGAAGACGATGAAGACTTGCAGGCAATTATAAAATAAAATTTTAATCACCTAAAGCCAATTGTTTAAACCGCTCGAATTGTTTTGAGTAAATGAGAAAATTATTTTGATTTGGTTGATATGTTTTTGTTGGTTCGGTTTTAATTTCTGTTCCCAGCATCACGGCGCCCAATGCTGAACTTTCGATGCTGTCAAAAACTTTTACAGGCAGATTAAAAATGTCGGAAAGCATTTGTACCCAAAATGGATTCTCTGCAAATCCGCCACCGGCGTGTATTTCGGAGATACTATTTTTTTCGTTCAGCATATTTGCGATCAATAATAAATTATACAAAACACCTTCCATTGCGGCACGAACAAAATATGATTTAGTGTGTTTGCTTTTTAATCCGATAAATTTTTCTTTGGCATTACTATCCCACAACGGCGCCCTTTCGCCGTAGACATAAGGAAGAAAAATTAATCCATCCACCCCCGGTGAAACAGTTTCGGCAGCTTTTATTAATGCATTGATCGATTCGCCTGTTTGCAGATAATTATCTTTCAGCCATTGCAAAACGATTGCACCGTTATTGGAAGCACCGCCTTTTATAAAGAAATTTTCTTTGAAATGATAACAGAATAAGCGCATCTGTTCATCAACACCTGGTTGTTGAATCGTAATTCTTGCAGCAGCACTTGTGCCAATGGTGATCGCCAAAATATTTGCATCAACAACATTCATGGCCAGATTAGCCAATGCACCATCGCTTGCGCCAACAATATATTTTATTTCATTTACAATAATTGAATACTGAACAGGAACAATGATTGATAATTTTGACTGATCGATCCCTGCAATGGATAATAATTCTTCATCCCACTGTTGTGTGTGGATATTCATTAATCCTGTTGCCGATGCAATGCTTGAATCAACAATAAATTCTTTACACAGTCTGTGAAAAATAAATTCTTTTATACCAATGAATTTATGCGCTTGATCAAAAATTTGCGGTTCGTGTTCTTTCAACCAAATGATCTTGCACAAAGGCGACATGGCATGAACCGGAACTCCCGATCGTTCATAAATATTTTTTGCCAAGCCATTCGAATGCAGTGCTGAGGCCACTTTTGAAGCACGATTATCGGACCATAAAATACAATTGGTTAATGCGTTTCCGTTTTCATCAACAGCGATCAGGCTATGCATTGCTGCACTGAAACTGATGAATTGAGGATTGCATTTTAACCGCGAAATAATTTCTTCGATGCAAAAAACAGTATCCCTGAAAACATTTTCGGGACTCTGCTCACTGTAATTTTCTTCGGGATGAAAAGTTTTATTTTCTTCGGAATATTTCAATAAAACTTTTCCTGCTGCATCAAATGCAACAGCTTTCACAGAGGTTGTGCCGATATCAACGCCAAGATAATATTGCATGAATTATTTTTTCTCAACAGCATGCCCGCCAAATTCGTTGCGCAATGCTGCTACAATTTTTCCCGAAAAAGTATCATCCATCTGAGAACGATAACGCATCATCACAGATAATGCGATCACCGGTGTGGAAATACCCATGTCTAATGCGGTTTCCAGCGTCCACTTGCCTTCGCCCGAAGAATGCATCACACCTTTGATACTTTCTAATTGTGCATCTTTTGCAAAAGCATTTTGTGTAAGCTCCATCAACCAACCGCGAATAACAGAACCGTGATTAAACAGTTTCGCTACTTTTTCGAAATCAATATCGTAATCAGATTTTTGTAATACTTCAAAACCTTCGGCAATGGATTGCATCATGCCGTATTCAATTCCGTTGTGGATCATTTTTACAAAATGACCGCTGCCCGGTTTCCCAACATACAACGAACCGTTTTCGACAGAAATTTTATCGAAAATATTTTTTACCGATGCATAAACATTTTCATCGCCGCCAATCATGGTGCAGGCGCCGTTCAATGCACCTTCTTTCCCGCCGCTTGTTCCGCAATCCAGAAAATTAATTTCTTTTTCTTTTAAATAATTGTAACGGCGGATCGAATCTTTATAAAAAGAATTACCGCCATCAATAATAATATCGTTTGGATGCAGGTGCGGCAAAAATTCTTCAATCACTTTATCAACTGTTTCTCCCGAAGGCACCATCAGCCAGATAATTTTTTGCGCAGCAAATTTGCTGCATATTTCTTTCACTGAATTTGCAGTGATAATATTTTGTTTTGCAATTTCGTTGCGCAATTGTTCATCGGTATCAAATGCAAAAACATCAAGTCCGTTTTGTTGTAAATTAAGGGCAAGATTAAAACCCATTTTGCCCAATCCTATCATCGCAATTTGCTGTGCCGCCATAGTAAAAAATTGAAATTAA
>JAGWPQ010000476.1 GCA_028877045.1 Bacteroidota bacterium
ATGAGGGTGAATAAAGCAAAAGTTGCATGGCGTTATTTACCTAAATTTTATTTTTATACAACTGCGTTGATGTGGAGTCTGCAATATTTAAAAGAAACAAAATTCAATATGGCCGGTCTTTTCAAAGGATGGAAAGATGTTCTGTCCATTCCCGGTAAAGAAAAAAGAAATCCTGTTTCTAAAACTTCATTGGAATATTTGCGATTGGTGGAAGCAAGGTTGTGGTATTGATTTTATTACACGAATTTTTGCGAATTACACAAATTAATTACTGAAAAATAAAGATGCTCAAATAATTCTAAGTCTCGAATTTTGTGAACGATTTAGTTTTTCTTACTCATAGAATTTTATAAAAATGCGGCTGGTTGCGCAAAATGGTTGGTGTTAATTTCCAGACTTCAAACATATTTTTTGCAAGCCCTTTAATTCGTTTCCAATCTTTCAAAGGGTTTTGTAAATGAATTGAATGATCGATGATGCTGCAAACAAAAAATACTGGCACACCAAAACTGCAATTCAATAATTGAACAAAGAACCAAAACACACCAAACTGTTTTCGGATACGCACATGATTGGAAACCAATAACTGCAATCCTTTTTTATCGAAGAAATTAAAATAAGTTTTATCATCGGTTTGAGTTGCATCTTTAATGGTTTCGCCAAGCAAGTGAATCATTTTAATATCGCCATAAATGTGCAACTCCCCTATTTTTTTTAAACGGCTGCACCATTCAATTTCTTCAGCATACAAAAAGAAATCTTCATCCATCATTCCGGCTTTTTCTATGGCAGATTTCTTAACCATTAAAAATGCGCCGCTTATCCAATCTACCTTTTCTTTACTGCTTGCAATCAAAACATTTGGCTTTTTTGTTTTAACAGCAAATGCGATCCAACGTAAAAACTTTCCCCAATAAGGCAATGCCAGTAAATGATTGATACCTCCTTTCATAAAAAAATTGCCAGATATCTGCGGCGTTCCATCAGGATTTAGAAGTTGTATACCGCAAGCCACATCATCGGTAGAAATAAATTTTTGAAAACATCTTTCCAATGCATTGTTCTGAACAATTGTATCGGGATTCAATAATAAAACAACATCACCGGATGATTGACGAATGGCTTCATTGTTGGCACGGGCAAATCCGGCATTATAACCCATATCGATCCATTTCACAAAGGGAAATCTCGTTGTGATGATGGAATGGCTGTCGTCACCGGATGCATTATCAACAATAATCCATTCAAAAGGGTTGGCAGCATTGCATTCCAGCGCACTCTCCATACAATCAACAATGTATTTTGAGGAACGATAATTTATGATGATAATGGAGAGTTGCATGCGTTTTTACTTTGTACAATAACTGATCAGCATTAATAATTTTGATAGAAGACCAAATTTTAAAAGTTTTGTTGAAAATTTTCTTTGCAAAGAAATGATGTGATCGATAACAGGTAATATCAAATCTGCATCAACACCACTCGCTACAATTTGGGTTTTATTTTTTACTTTATGATTCCTTATAAGCCGCCAATAATAATCATAAATATAAATATCGTTGAAAGCTGTTTCAGTAATTTTTTGCGCAAATAAAATATTTTCTTTTAAGATGATGGATGAATTATCATTAACGTAAACGGTTGTCTGATCAGCATGTAAGCCAATGCTGACAAGGTGTTGAGGAATATAGAATGGTTTAAATCCGGATTTTAATAGCCGCACATAATAATCAACATCAACCAACCATATCAATCTTTCATCATAACGTGTATCTACTTTTTTTCTTAGCATAACATTGCTTGGTGGACCAATAACATCAGAACGAACCAAATGATTGGGCTTCTTTTCTAGTTGATGCAGCAATGAGGGAATTTCCTGTAAAATGAAACTTTTACCACTCTCATCGATGGCAGTATTTTTACAAAACACAAAATCTGCTTCGGGGTGTTTCATAAAAGTTTCAAGATAAATAGCCAAAGCATCTTCATGATGAAGCCAATCATCCTGATGCAGCAACATATAAAAATCACCTTCGGCTTTGTTTAATGCATTATTCCAATTCTTCGGGCTTCCTGAAGAGGGGTTATTTGGGAAATACTTTATATTGAGTAATCCGGTATACGCCGAAACAATTAATTTTACGCTATCGTCGGGTGTATCATCAGATATAATGATTTCAACATTCTTAAAAGATTGTTTTAATACTGAATCCAGTAACCTTTTTATATAATCAGGTTTTTTATATGCAGGTACACAAATACTAATTAAATTTTGAGACATTCAGGAACGTAATATTTATGAGGAAAATTTTGACAAATATAATAAATGGAATTCTGAAACGGCTGTTTCTTAAAAAGCAACATCGAAGCACATTTCAGCCGATTGGCTGGTGGTTAGAAAAAATTTTGAAGCACGAAGATGATTTGGTTATAAAACAAAAAAGGTTCAATGCTTTTGCCGTTAACTATATCAGGCCTTATGAACTTCTTCATACATATCGTGAAATTTTTGAGAAAGAAATCTACTGTTTTATTTCAAGTAAATCATCACCATTAATTATTGATTGCGGTGCCAATATCGGCTTGAGTGTTTTATATTTCAAAAATATTTTTCCCAATTCAGAAATAATTTGTTTTGAACCTGACGTTAATAATTTTAAACTGCTGGAAAAAAATGTTGCTGATAATAAGCTTAACAATGTCAGCATTCGTAAGGAAGCTGTTTGGATAAAAAATGGTTTCATCAGTTTCGAGTCGAAAGGAAGCGAGGCAAGCAAGATTAATGAATCAGTTGAAGATTCTTCTACCCAAATTTCATGTATTGATTTTGCTGCATTATTAAATAATTATAATGAAATTGATTTTTTAAAAATGGATATTGAAGGCGCAGAGCATAGTGTTATCAGGCATTGCAGTACTCAACTGCACAGAATCAAAAACATGTTTATTGAATATCACGGCAAAGTTTCCGACACAAATGAACTGATAGATTTGTTAACCATTTTCCATCAAAACAATTTTCAGGTTTATATAAAAAATGCTGCCGATAATTTGTCGATGCCGCTTATTCAAAAAGAGACCGGACATTGGGCAGATGTTCAGTTAAATATTTTTTGTTATAAAAAATAATGACCAAAATGGTACAATCAGATGAATTAATTTCAGTGGTTATCCCTTGTTATAACGACGGCAAATATCTTCCCGAAACAATAGAAAAATTGCGGCAGCAAACCTATAAAAATTTTGAGATCATCATTGTTAATGATGGTTCTACGGATACCAACACCCTGCAAATTTTAAATGAACTAGAAAAACAAGATATCCGCATCATTCATAAACCTAATGGCCGGATGTCTTCTGCAAGAAATGCAGGAGTTCAACAAGCTAACGGAACAATCATTGCAGCTTTGGATGCTGATGATTATTTCCATCCAACCTTTTTTGAGAAAGCGCTGAAAATATTACACACTGATGAAAATATTGCAGCAGTTACCAGTTATATCCAATTGTTTGGAGAAATAAATAAGCTTTCAAAACCTCGTGGCGGCAATCAGGAAAATTTCCTTTTCTCGAGTCAATGCCCTGCCTGTGCCATTGTCAGAAAAAAATGTTGGGACGAAGTTGGTGGTTATGATGAACAAATGGTTTTAGGTTATGAGGATTGGGAATTTTATATTAGAATCACACAAAAAGATTGGACTGTTTTTGTAATCCCTGAACCACTTTTATTCTACCGCCAAACAAAAAAATCAACTTTACAAACGCAGACATTACCTAATGGTGCGTCCATTATAGATTATATTGTAAACAAGCATAGTGATTGGTATTTAAAAGAAATAAAAAAACTAATTCTAAACAAGGAAATATTATATACAGAAAGCAGGATATCTTATCAAAGCATCTGGAAAATGTTAAAGAACAGATTGATTGGTAAATATAAATAAGCATGCCAAATCACAGACCGGTTTATCATATTACAATAAAATAATTTTAATTTTTTAAACAAAAGATTTAAATTTGTTTTCATATAAATGTGATTTACATGAAAACATATAACCTTCTCTATATTTCCATTCTATTATTTTCTTTTTATGTGTTTGAATCATGTCAAAAGGAAACACAAACACCTTTAGAAAACGTTTCAAAGTTGACAATGCTAACTGCTAATATTTATATATATGATTCTGTCTACACAAACTGGGGATTATCGAATCAAACATTGGTATATGCTTTAAGCGGAACATCCAATTTACAGGATTATTCTTTGGACAAAGTGCAATTTTACAAAGACGGTACTTTTGATGAAGTTCGCCCCAATGGCATCTTGTTCCATGGAACATGGTCAATGAATGTTGACTCTTCTCAACTAATAACTGCAAGTCCCGGATTTTCTGGTACAGCTGTAATCGACACTTTAACCATGACCAAATTAGTTTGGAGGGATCTTAATACACATAATCGTGGCGTACAAATTCCAAAAAAATAAAACCGTACAACTGAAAACTCATCTCAACTTTTCCAAAAACATTCTCAACCCTTCCATTTTTCTTTCATTCAGCCTGTAACTGATATTTTTTGTGTAGTATTTTTTCAGATCGTAATCTGTAAAATTAATTCCGGCCAACACTTCATCAATATGGTTGATGCCGTAAGCATTGGCACGATTAAAAGCATCAATAAAATCATCATCCAGCGGTTTGTTGGCTATCCATGCTGCAAACACAAAAGGCAGACCGGTAAACGATTTCCATGCGGCGCCCAGATCATAAATATATTTCGAACGATTGCTTAACCGCAATGCCCTGTCGCCAATTACAACAGCAGCAGTGCTGCCTTTGATATTTTGTATAAAATCTTCTTTTGCATCTTCAAACAGCACCTCTTTTTTCCAATATGCTTTCAACAGTATCTTTGCAAGATTCACAGATGTTTTACTTTGATAATCCAACACCACTTTTTCAATTTCTTTCATCGGCACTTCGCTGAACAGCGCCACCGATGCCACTTCGCCTTCGGCACCAATACAATAATCGGTTACAATAAAATGTTGTTTCATTTGCGGTATCACTGCCACCGGGATCAATCCCACATCGATCTCGTCGTTCAATAACATCGAGGCAATTTTTGAAGGATAATCTTCTATCAAATCTATCCTGTCCATCAGTCCGCTGCGCTTCACGCCAAAAATTAATGGCCGGGTGTTTAAATAACTTACAGCTCCAACGCGTATTCTCTTGTCCAATTCAATTACTTTTGTTTTGCAAAGAAAAGATTTTTTATGTAACCAACTGTTGTAACATTGTGCGGCAGCGGTTGCGTCGCACACTTGTACGGTTGGATATTCTATTCAGCATCGTTCCATAATGAACCGAACGTTGAAGAGTGCGACGCAACAGGCGATGACATGAAAAACAAAAGCCGGTAACATAAAAAGAAAATTAAAAACATACAACTTATAAAATGGAACTTACTAATCTTACAGCCATCTCTCCCATCGACGGACGTTACCGCAAACAACTTGCACATCTCGACGAATATTTTTCGGAATATGCCTTAATAAAATATCGTGTGCTGGTTGAAATACAATACTTTTTATTTCTGGCTGATAAGAAATTTTTCAAATTATCGTCCAAACAAAAACAGCAATTAAAAAGAGTTGCCGAAGATTTTCATTTAAGCGATGCGCAACAA
>JAGWPQ010000477.1 GCA_028877045.1 Bacteroidota bacterium
GAAGAGAAAAAAATAAGAAACAAGGATCGAGGATCAAGGATCAAGGATCGAGGATCAAGGATCAAGGATCGAGGATCAAGAAACAAGGATCAAGGATCGAGGATCAAGAATCAAGGATCAAGAAACAAGGATCAAGGATCAAGAAACAAGGATCAAGGATCAAGAAACAAGGATCAAGGATCAAGAATCAAGGATCAAGGTTCAGTCCCAGCCCCCTTAAAACAATCAGAAAGCAGACTAGTTTAGAAATGCGAGAAATGACATGCAGTAATGAGTTATGAATTATATTTTTTATCAAATTTCTATTAATATATTGCTCCTCCGGAGCATAAAACTATTCATTCAAAATAAATCAGCCAACGGGTTTATTTATTATCTGCAGCAACAACTTTCCTTTTCTTACTGTGTATAAAAATACACCTGTTTCAGTGTTGGGTGCAATGTGTGCAGGCCTTACTCTATTGATAAATCAATGATGAATTAGTATCTTTGAACGATGGAAAGAATATATTTAGACACTTCTGTTTTTGGCGGTTATTTTGAGCCGGAGTTTGAGCTTTGGACAAAAGTATTGTTTGGCAGAGTTTCTAAAGGAGAATATAAAGTTCTTGTTTCACGGCTTACAGATATTGAACTTGAAAATGCACCACGACAGGTAAGAGATTTAGCTAATTCACTACAGCAAAAGAATGTGGAATGGTTAGACATCACAACACAAGCTGTACAATTAGCAAACAAATATATTGACGAAAAAGTAGTAGGTCAGACCAGTCATTCAGATTGTATTCACATAGCAATAGCAACTTTGAATTACGCTGATGTATTAGTTAGCTGGAACTTCAAGCACATTGTAAATCACCTGCGCATTAGAGGATATAATGCAGTAAACTTCAAGTATGGACATAAAATACTTGATATTCGCTCACCAAGAGAAATTTTAGAATATGAAGACTAAAGAAATAAAAAAAGAAAAATCAATTCTTACTGACCTTCGCACTGTTCGAGATAAAATCAGCAACGAATTGACAGGAATGACTCCCGAACAAATAGTAGAATATTTAAAGAAGAAAAAAACACTGCACCCAACAAAAGTATTTGTAAAGCATGGCTTGACAAAGTAACATCTGCTATGTAAAAGCATCAAAAGTCGTCTGCACACGATATTCAATGTTGGGTTTTAGTCCTTAACCTGAACAACATATTTTTAAATGGGCATTTGTTCGGAGCCGGACAATCAATGAATTCGCTGCCTTCGCAAATACTCAAGCAAAGAATGAAATCGTTTTTTAGAACATTATTCTCATTCCGAAATATCAATCCGCACGTAGAGTTTTACTGTAAACAATTGGTTACTATATTGTAAGTACAACTATTATTATCATGCAACAGGTTCATGAATTAAAACAACTCACCGATCTTTTAATAAGCGATGAATCAAATTGGGGCGAACGCAGAGAAAGTTTGCAACAGATGCACCGCATCTTTGTTTCTTTTTTATTAACTATATAGAATGCGGGCTGTTTTTTATTTAATTTATTCATTTTGATAAATTTATTTTAAAAAATCTTTGCCTATCTCGTATCTGCCCCTTACCTTTGCAGCCCCAACGGAAAATTGGGTTTTGAATATGTCTCAGAGAATCAGAATCAAATTACAGTCGTACGATCACAATCTGGTGGACAAATCTGCCGAGAAGATCGTTAAAACCGTACGCAGCACAGGTGCCGTTGTTACAGGGCCTATTCCTCTTCCTACAAGAAAGAGAATTTTTACTGTACTTCGTTCACCGCACGTTAATAAAAAGAGTCGTGAACAGTTCCAGCTTTGCACACACAAGCGCTTGCTGGATATTTATACTTCTTCTTCAAGAACAGTTGATGCATTAAGCAAATTGGATTTGCCATCAGGTGTTGAAGTAGAAATTAAAGCCTAAACTCCCAGCCCCTAAAGGGGAGGATGGTGATAGTGCAAAAAAAGTTCTTAATAATCATTATTTCATCTTTCAATCCCGCCTGAAGCGGGAGAAAAAAGCTCTGATAAAACAAAATTCCCAACCCCGGATCACGGAGTTGGGGGTACATATAAACAGGCCCTTCGAGGTTTGTTTGCTACCGGTACTTCCGAAGCCTCGTCTTAGACGAGGGAACAAAGGAAAAGGTCGGCAGAAAACAGGGATTGAATTTCGCTTTCATCGGCGGAATGTCCTCTACACCTCAGCGGGGCGCAAACCGCTAAACGATGAAAGGAATTATTGGTAAAAAAATCGGGATGACAAGCATCTTCGGAACAGACGGCAAACAAACCGCTGTAACGATCATTGAAGCTGCTCCCAACGTTGTAACTCAGGTAAAGACCAAAGAGTCTGACGGATACAATGCTCTTCAGTTAGCATTAGGCGACAAGAACGAGAAACACAGCACTAAATCCGAGCTTAACCACTTCGCAAAAGCTCAAACAGCCGCAAAAAAGTTTGTAAAAGAATTCAGAGATTATTCCATAGAAAAAGCTTTAGGAGAAACTATATCTGTTGACATCTTTGCCGAAGGCGATGATGTTGAAGTGGTAGGTACTACCAAAGGCAAGGGCTTTCAGGGTGTTGTAAAACGTCATGGATTTTCCGGTGTGGGTGAAGCTACACATGGTCAGCACGATCGTTCAAGAGCACCGGGTTCTATTGGTGGTTCTTCTTACCCTTCAAGAGTATTTAAAGGTATGAGAATGGCCGGAAGAATGGGTGGCGACAGAGTGAAATTGAAAGGCTTGAAAGTTGTAAAGATTTTCGCTGAGAAAAATTACATTCTTATCAGTGGTTCAGTTCCTGGCCACAACGGTTCAATCGTTTTAATCCAGAAGTAATCACTTTTAATCAGAAGAACATGCAAGTAGATGTATTAAATATAAAAGGACAAAAAACCGGCAGAACGGTTGAATTACCCGAAGAAGTGTTTGGTGTAGAACCTAATGATCATGTGATTTATTTGGCGGTAAAACAATATTTGGCCGCCGGTCGTTCAGGTACACACAAAGTAAAAACACGTGCCGAAGTACACGGTGCAAGCCGCAAGTTGCACAAACAAAAAGGTACAGGTGGTTCGCGTAAAGGTAATATCCGTAACCCTTTGTATAAAGGTGGTGGTAC
>JAGWPQ010000478.1 GCA_028877045.1 Bacteroidota bacterium
GAATGAACATAATTGCTTAACGCAAGAAATCCATTGTTGTTAAATGCTGAAGGAAATTTATTTACATTGGGCAATAATCTTCCGTAAGCATCCATAGCTAACCACGGTATATAAGAACCATCATATAACCTTGATTGAAAAGGGGCGCCAACATTGCTTCCGGGAGGATTATCATAAGACCATAAAAAATCTACAACAACATATTCCCATCCAAATTGTTTTAAATATTTGGCAATATAATCGGCATTTTCTTTTACTTCATTTTCGTGTACAGCCGAGCCAAAACAATTATAACTATTCCAACCCATTGGCGGTTTAACAGCATTTGTGTTCTGCGCATTTGCAGAAACAAATATTATACAACACAATAGGCAGAAGCAATTTTTCATACAGTTTAAAATTTAGTTACCGGTTATTAATTCAACGTCTTTAATTTTTTCATTTAACCATATTGCCATTTCGCCTTTACCTCTGTTTGCCCATGCATAGTAAGGGATTGCTACAAAAGGCTTTGATACAGTTTCTATTTTATTATTAACACTATCTACTTCAACTTTTTCAATATTTGTTTTTAACACATTGATACCATTCAGGAGATCAGGTTTATACTCTGTTGTAAAATCTGCATTGGAAGGCAAGATGATGTTGCTTGTTCTTTTATCATTATCAACCCATTCGGCACAATAAATAATCGGCCCCATTTGCAATGCAACTTTTCCATTGTCTTCTGCAATCATTTTATTGGCAATAACACGCCTTACTTCCATCGGCAAATCAACTTCAACAACATCAGCTTTTTTCCATTTGCGGTTTAATACTGCATATCCTTTTTCGATGGTATAATCAGTTTGTTGTCCGTTGATCTTTATAATAACTTTTTTATCGGAATTATTTTTGAACTGATACAGATCCGATGGTATCGCTGCATTTTGCGCCCATCCCGGAATGCGGACCTTAAAATTAAATTCGGTTGTTTTTGACGGATTGATCGTAAAACTTAAATCACCATTCCACGGATAATTATTTTGCTGAACAATTTCAACATTATTTTTTTCAACAACCAATTCTGATGTTCCGCTTATAAAAAGATTGGCATATACATTATTATCCTGTTGCGCATATACATAGCCCGGTACCGAGGGAATTAATCGTACCAGATTTGTTGGGCAGCAGGAACATTCGAACCAACCCGAACGTGAAGCTTCAACATCATTATTATTAAAATGATTGGTTACCTGCATGGCATTGGTATAAAAAAAAGATTTACCATCTAATCCAATACCGGAGATCAATCCGTTGTATAAAGTTTTTTCTAAAACATCAATGTATTTGCTATCGCCGTGCAATAAAAACATCCGTTCGTTCCAAAAAACATTTGCAATAGCAGCGCATGTTTCGTTGTATGCTGTGGCATTTGGCAACTCGTAATTCTTTCCAAACCTTTCTCCATCGCCTTTGGCACCAATACTTCCCTGCACATACATTTTTTGGGTTACCACATTTTCCCAAATTTTATCAATGGCACGTAATAAAGAATCATCGCCTGTAAGTGCCGCTACATCTGCAACAGCCGAATATAAATAACCGGCACGCACCGCATGGCCTTCGGCTTCATCCTGCAAAACAACGGGTTTATCATCCTGCCAGTACGAACCGTTTTGCCAACTATCGTCGCTCTTTGCATCATAACCTTTGTAATGACCTCTTGCTTCAATGAAAAATTTTGCGGTATTTAAATATTCTTTTTTACCTGTGATGCGGTATAATTTTACCAAGCCCATTTCAACAATTTCGTGACCCGGTGCAACAGATTTTTTTCCCGGACCAAATACACTGCAAACGAGATCGGCATTCTTTAATGCAATGTTTAATAAATTAGTTTTTTTAGTAGCGAGATAATGTGCGGCAGCAGCTTCGTATAAATGACCTGCATTATATAATTCGTGACTTAATTCTCTTTCTTTTTCCCAGCGTACTTTACCAACCCATGAACCAACATTATTTGGATCAATAGTGCGTGCCGTATATAAATAACCATCGGATTCCTGTGCTTTTGCGATTATATTTATTAATGAATCAAGATAAGCCTGCAGCTTGGCATCGGGATGCGTAGCCAACGAAAAAGATGCACCTTCAATTGTTTTATAAATATCAGTATCATCAAACGGATAATGTGTACAGAATTTTCCTTTTCTCGCTGCCGCCATCACAAAATTATTTACTCGGCCTGTACTTTCGCAACGTGCAAAAGATGCAGGAATAGTAACAGTTCTGTTGATTTCAATTCTTGGTAACCAAAAATGATCATTCAATTTAACTTTTGTAAAATCAACAGCTTTAATTGAATAATCTTTTTGTTGGGCGTTTGTTGTTAAGCCAACAAAAATCATCAGAATAAAAGCAATTGTTTTCATAAATATTTTATTTAATTTTTTGTTACCGGCTTTTGTCTTTCAATTGAACAACTGTTGCCGATTTCATAAAAAAATTATTGCCCGTAATAACTGTTTGCGCCATGTTTACGTTCGAAATGTTTTTGTTTTAGTGCATCTTTTAGCTGCGGCGCATTGGGATTAATTTGCTGTGTTAACAAAGCCATCTTTGCCACAAACTCAAGCACAGCACTGTTATGCACGGCTTTATCAGCATTCTTTCCCCAAGTAAACGGCGCATGATTACCCACTAAAATCATTTCTACTTCTTTATAATTTAATTTTCTTTCGTTAAAACAATTTATAATTTGAAAACCTGTTTCGTGTTCGTAATTTCCTTTGATCATTTCATCGCTCATTGGCGGTGCACAAGGAATATTATGGGTTGTATAATCGGCATGTGTGGTGCCGTAAATTGGTATATCTAACTGACTTTGTGCCCATGCGGTTGCATAAGTTGAATGCGTGTGAACAATGCCACCAATACCATCCCAATGTTTGTATAATACGGCATGTGTTTTTGTATCGGAAGAAGGGCGAAGTGTTCCTTCAACTGTATTACCGTCAAAATCTACGATCACCATTTTTGCAGGAGTGAGTTCTTCATAAGCAACACCACTTGGTTTAATGGCAAACACAGCAAGACTTTTATCGGCAGCGCTAACATTACCAAAAGTAAATAACACCAACCCTAATTTTGGTAATTGCATATTGGCTTCGTATGCTTCCTGTTTTATATGTTCGTATTTTGATTGAGACATACCATAAAATTTATTGTTACATAAATTAAGATGCCGGATATTTTTTAGTTCAGTTTAGTTTCTGCTTCAATAAAATTTCCAAACTGCAAATATTTCTGATAACGTTTTTCATAAACAGCAACGCGTTCTGCGTTTGGATAATAAATAGCGTCAAAACCTTGTCCCATCACACTCATAGCATCTTCTACTTTTTCATAAATACCTGCGGCAGTAGCTGCAAACATGGCCGCACCCAATGCACAAGTTTGTTCGCTTTTATGAATTTTGATAGGCATATTACAAACGTCGGCCATCATCTGCATGATGAAAGGAGATTTTTTTGCAACGCCACCCAAACCAATTAACCCTTTAACATGAATACCTTCTTCTATAAAACGATCAACAATATTTTTTGCACCAAAACAAGTTGCTTCAACCAATGCCCTGTACATTTTTACAGCATCGGTTCCTAAATTTAATCCTGAAAAAGCACCTTTTAATAATTGATTTGCATCAGGAGTTCTTCTTCCGTTTAACCAATCAATAGCTAATTCATTATAATCTTCAAATGGTAATTCAGCAGCTCTTTTATCTAATTGCGGAAGAATTTTTTTCTCTATTTTTTCAGCCAACTCAATATCATCTAAAAACTGTAAAGGCCATGACAATAAATTTTTAAACCATGCATAGGCATCACCAAAAGCAGACTGACCGGCTTCTAATCCTAACATTCCCGGAATAACAGAACCCGGCACCTGACCACAAATGCCTTTAATTAATTTGTCCTTTACTTCATCCAACGGTGCAACTAAAATATCGCAGGTAGAAGTGCCAATTACTTTACTTAAATAATAAGGTTCTATTTGTCCGCCCACCGCACCCATGTGGCAATCGAATGCACCGA
>JAGWPQ010000479.1 GCA_028877045.1 Bacteroidota bacterium
TACAGGTATTTGTCAGCATCACAAAATTATTTTTAAATGCTGCGAAATCCTTATGCTGTATGGCTTTGCCGATGCTGTCAACAGGTTCGTCTATCATGCCCAACGCTTTTATTTCGGGACGGTCGGTACAATATTTATTGATATTATCAAGCGCCTCTTTAATTTCTTTTATTTCAAAATCGGCGAGTTCCCAATTTTTATTTTGCCCGGCAAACCAAAGTTTGGCATGATGAATTTGTATGCTGCTCATAAATTCCCCCAATCCCGGTTTATAACTGTTGTTAAGTTTTATTTCCAAACTGTCGATCCTGCTTTGTAATTTTTTTTCGTTATCTGTTTTACTGTTGCATGCAACAACACTTACCATCAGCAATAAGAAAATTATTTTTTTCATTTTAGTTGTTTAACACTTAAATGTACAAAGGTTTATTGCCCGATAATTTTCGGGAATAGAAAATATAGGTGAAATAAAATGTGATTTATTTTTTGTTGTGAGCTGCACAAAGCTTTGCAGCCGATAACAAACAAAACTGCCACATTTTGAGAGTCTCAATGTGACAGTTTTGTTCGGCTAATTATTATTTCTTTTTCCCGTTATTAAAATGAATTTGAAAACCAATTTTAAGACTAATCGTTTTGCTAGTATCATAGTATGGTACATCGGTTGAGCCATACGCTAAAGCAAATTCTACTGCAACATTTTTGCTCAGGAAAAATGCAGGGCCTGCAGATAATTCCCATGTTGTCATACTATTGGAACTTGATCCTCCATATTTATAAGAGCCATACCCAAATGATCCGTTCCCGAACAATTTAGCATTTGTACCTATTGGCAAAAAATAATAACGAACAAAAGGTGCAACAGAAAATGATGAATAACCTCCGGTTATGGATTGAAGATTAATTCCTGCACCCAATGCAAGGTTATTGTTTATAAAATAGCCCGCTACAGGACTAACAGTACTATTTCTTACGGCACTGGAATTAGTTGCTTTTGTAGAACTGAAACTTGCTGATCCGCCTAATAACCATGTTCCTTTTTCGGTTTGTGCCTGGGTACTAAGTGCAATAAAAATGATCGCTAAACTTAAAAGAATCTTTTTCATAAGTGTTGATTTTACTTTGATATAATAAATATATTTTCTGCAAGGTATGACTTAAAGTAAACGATTTTATCTAATGTGAAAGTTAGATGGAATAAAAATTATAGATGTTGATGCTAAGTATATGATTGTGTTTTCGCTTTTTTTCTTATCGTTGAACAAAGAACAAGGCGTACAAGTGTGTTCCAAAGGGGTTCCTTTGGAACGACGAAACTGTAGCTGCACAATGGTTTGCAGCCGGTAACAAGAAAAACTGCCACATTTCGAGTACCTCAATGTGACAGTTTTTTTAAACAGTTTATTTTTTACAAATAACTAAAATTAGTTTTTGGCGAAAGAGCCAGTAATGTTTCGTACATGAGTTGAATGGTATGTTCGATGTCGCTCTTGTGCAACATTTCTACAGTGGTGTGCATGTAACGCAACGGAATAGAAATTAAAACACTGGGACAACCATCGTTGGCATACGCAAAACTATCGGTGTCGGTGCCGGTGCTACGGCTAACAGTACGCATTTGCAAAGGAATTTTTTTCTTCTCTGCAATGTCCTGCACAAAACCTAATAATTTATTATGCACCGCAGGACCGTAAGTAGGTGACGGGCCTTTGCCGCATGCAACATCACCTTCAATGATCTTACTTATCATCGGTGTTTGTGTATCGTGTGTAACATCGGTAATGATGGCAACATCGGGTTTAATGCGGCGTGCAATCATTTCGGCACCACGCAAACCAATTTCTTCCTGCACCGCATTTACGATGTATAAACCAAACGGTAATTTTTTATTATTTTCTTTTAAAAGCCTTGCTACTTCGGCGATCATAAAACCACCAATGCGGTTATCGAATGCACGTGCAATCAAATAATCGTAAGCGAGTTCGTTGTAGCCTTCTTCGTAAGTA
>JAGWPQ010000480.1 GCA_028877045.1 Bacteroidota bacterium
AATATCACCAAAGCCGCTAAGGAATTGGGATTAACAAGAACCGCATTATACAGGAGGTTAAATAAATATGATATTTAAAAGTTACCGGGCAAATATTTTATGGAGAGTGTTGTTTTTATTTCTCACACTTTCGCTGGCTTCGTTTTTTTTGACGAAAGGAATGTATGTGTACGAAATAATTGTATTCCCCATCATTCTTTTGCAATTGTATGATCTGTTTCGTTTTCATAAAAAAACACAGGATGAAGTTGATCAGTTTGTAGAAGCCATCCACTATAAAGATTTCTCACGCAACTTTAATGTAAGCAACGCACCTGTTGAATTGCAATCGCTGCGCAAAGGGTTCAATGAGATCAATTCCACTTTTAAACTCATCAGCCGCGAAAAAGAAACACAATACCTGTACCTGCAAAAAATATTGGAACTGGTTGATACGGGTATATTATCGTACGAAACAGAAACAGGCGAAATTGTATGGATGAATGAATCTTTAAAAAAATTATTGATCTTCCCCTATCTGCGCACTATTCATTCATTGGCAAAAAGAGACCGCGAATTATACGAACACATTGTTTTACTGAAACCCGGCGAAAGTATCATTGCCACTGTACACCAGGAAAATGTTTCTTTAAAGGTTTTATTATCGGCCACATCATTCCAGACCGACGATAAAAAATATAACCTCATCGCTTTTCAAAATATAAATGTTGCGATAGATGAAACAGAATCTAAAGCATGGCAGAAATTATTGAGTGTGATGACACATGAGATCATGAATTCGGTGGCGCCCATTTCTTCATTGGCCGATACGCTTAAATCAAGATTGCAGCATATCGATAAAAACGATACAGCTTCTTTAACAGAAGATCTTGAAATAGGAATTGATACCATTAAACGCAGAAGCGATGGTTTGTTAAGGTTTGCACAAGTGTACCGTCACCTTAATAAAGTAACCGAGCCCAATTTAAAAACAGTTAATGTAAGCGACCTGTTCGAAAACATGCATCGTTTGATGCAGCCAACACTGGATCAGAAGCATATAGAACTGGAAATGATTTTAAAAGAACCCAATCTTGCCATTGATGTAGATATTAATTTGATAGAGCAGGTGCTTATCAATCTTATTGTAAATGCCATTGATGCCGTGAAAGAAAAGAATGATCCTAAAATTGTTTTATCGGCTTCGCGAACAAATCAAAAAACAATCATCAAGATCGCAGATAACGGAAGCGGCATGCCAAAAGAAGTAATGGATAAAATATTCATTCCTTTTTTCAGTACCAAGAAAAACGGAAGCGGTATTGGTTTAAGTTTATGCAAACAAATCATGATGCTGCACAAAGCCAATATCCAGGTGCAGTCTATCCCAAACGAGGGTACTGTTTTTTATTTGCAGTTTTAAATTGTAAAAAGTTTATTCTTTTTAGTTGAATATATAATTAAAAAAAGAATTTCCGATGGATATAAAGTAAGAATCAGAGAGAACCCTGCAGAACTCTCTGGATCGGGGGCT
>JAGWPQ010000481.1 GCA_028877045.1 Bacteroidota bacterium
TTCCAATCCTGTTGCGATCGATTTAGGAAAATGTACTTTTTGCGGAGAGTGTGCCATCGCTTTTTCAAACAAAATAAAATTTACAGCCGATTATAAAATTGCAACCAACGATCGCAATAATCTTATCATCAAAGAAGGTCAGGATTCGATGATTGAATTAAATGCTGATCTGATAAGAAAAGAAATTTTTGAATACTTCAGCGGTTCATTGAAACTGCGACAGGTATCTGCCGGTGGCGATAATAGTTGTGAGTTGGAATTGAATGCCTGCAGTAATGTGAATTTTGATATGGGACGTTTCGGGATTGAATTTGTGGCATCACCACGCCATGCAGATGGTATTGTGATAACAGGACCCATCACCGAAAATATGGCGCAGCCGTTGCAAATATGTTATGATGCAATACCCGAACCAAAAATTATTATCCTTGCAGGAACGGATGCTATCAGCGGTGGCATATTTGAAGAAAGCAAAGCGTTGAACAGAAGTTTTTTAAACAAATACAAGATCGATTTGTATGTGCCGGGCAATCCGATACATCCTTTAACTTTTATTAACGGCGTACTTGATCTTATCAAAAAAAGAAAGAAAAAATAATTTGCTTTTGGATCAGATTGATACAGAAAATTTTTATTGAACCTTATACATCCTATAAATAGAATTAGTGTATTCAGCCGGCTCAAAAGCTTTATCGAATGTATCTTTCAAAGCCGATAATTTAGAGTCTAACAGATCCATTCTTGGAGAAAGGTTTTTATCGTTCTTATATTTTTTAATCAATGTTTCATATTGACTGATATGATGATTGATCTGAGATGTGATTTCTCCGTATTTTAATTTTAAAACCTGAATATCGGCCAGCTCATAATATATTTTTTCTTTCCACTCTTTCGGCGAATTGCTTTTTAAATTACTTACAACTGTTGCAGTTTTTTGCCGTACCGATGAAAGATATAAATATCTTTTATCGGCATCATTTTCTTTGGAAAATTTATTAATGAAATCGTCTTTATCTACACCAATGATCGAAAGATTTCTTGTCAGTACTTTTTCATAATATTCCTGCAGCGATTCTAAAGATTTTGTGATCACATCCCATTCGTGTTCGATTTTATCTTTATCATCAGTAAACTGACTTAATGATACCGTAAGTGCAAACATGGCTTCGCTTTGCGCTTTCAGTTCTTTTTCTCTTTTGCTGATATTATTGATGTACGACGACATGCCGCTGAACATCATCTGTGAAGCAACACCGGTAAGGGGAGTAGCCGAAGAAACTGCTTCGGAAATAGTTATAAAATTATTCAGTGCACGAAGACTAATGTCGTTCTTTTTATTTTTCTGGATATACTCTTTAAATTTTTTGAACCATTCCTGATAGTCGGGGTAAGTATTTGGGTTGCTGACAGCAGTTAATTCGTTAAAGAAATTCTTTGTAGCATTAAATAAAACTAAGGGTTTTATTTCTCTTTCCATCGAAAGCAAATTAATAATTGCCGACTGATAATTGGCCTGATAAATATTCAATTCATTTTCTTCCAAAGCCCGTTGTTTATCTTCTACTACCTGAACCCGCTCTAATAATTTGTCTGCTTTTTCTTTTGCACTTGTTGAGGTTTTTAAAAGGCTGTCGATCTTATCAACTCTGGTATCTATTTTCTTAAGAGTAGAATCGAGTGTGTTATTTTTTTTGTCAAGGTTAAGTTGTATATCGTTCAATAATTTCTCTCTTAATTTTTTTTCAGATGATAATGAATCTGTTGTTTGTGCGAAGAGAGACAGCGAATAAAAAGAACACAATAAGATTAATAAAAAAGCCTTCATAGTTTTTTAATTTAATGAAAGTTTAGAAATTAATATCGTTTCGTTAACCTAACTCTTCTATATATCGTTCTTTTAAATGATCGTAGAGAGAATGTTTATCAATTAACAACGAAACAGTGCTTGCAACCATACCTGCCAGCATCAATTGAAAGATGACGTTGTGACGATCGGTCATTTCCAAAACTAAAATCGCTGAAGTGAAAGGCGTTCTTGTAACGCCGGTTAAAAAAGCCACCATCCCGGCAAGTATTAAAAGATTTGAATTGGCTGCAGTAAATTCGAACCAACCCGAAATTAACGCACCTATTGTTGCTCCTGCACTTAATGCAGGTGCAAAAACACCACCCGCTGCACCCGACGTGAAAGAAAAAATCGGACCTATTATCCTTAAAATAGGAATATACCAATGCACTTCTTTATCATTCGTAAATAAAATATGTGTCATCAGTTCTTTTCCGGAGCCAAATATTTTTTCATCAACAAAAAATGCTAAAACTGCCATCATCGTTGCGCAAGTAGCAAGGAATAAGATATGATGAATTGTTTTTTTGAATGTTCTTTTCCATCGAAAGATTTTCAGCATTATTTTACTCATGATGCTTGCAGCTAAACCGGCAACAGCTGCAACGACAACTATCAGGATAAAAACATATGGAGTAGTGCCTGAAACGTTTGGATATCCAAGATATAAATATGGCCCCAATAATGCCTGTGCAGTTAACCCTGCAATAATTACCGCAGTAAATAATGCTGTTTTAAAAAAACTAATATGCGTTTTTGATAATTCTTCAACAGCAAAAACAATTCCACCAAGAGGCGTATTAAATGCAGCGGCTAAACCCGCAGCCGCGCCAGTCATGATCATATTTTTTTTTGCGATCTTTGGCCACCAGGCAGGAAGCCATGAGTTTATTTTTTGAAAGATGGAACCCGCAATATGAATGGTAGGGCCTTCTCTTCCTATAGCGCCGCCCCCAAAAACTAAAACAAGACTTGAAATAACTTTTACAACAACAATTTTAATACTTAACAGTTTGTCTACTTTTTCTTTGTTTTTTGGAGAAGAAAGTTCAATGGCAGCCATTACTTGTGGAATGCCACTACCTCTTGCGAATGGAGCAAACCTTTTAACCAACCACCACGAAAGAATGAAACATAAAGGTGTTAAAATAAAAAACGACCAATTAAAATGCAACATGATGAATGATGTTCCTGTTTCAGCAACTGCAAAAAGCTTGGTATATAATACTGCACATAATCCCGTAGCAAAAGAAGCTGTCCAAAAAGGAATTGCCTGTAGCAGTTTTATTTTTACCCGTTCATTGTGAATTTTGTCAAAGTATTTTTTTAATAGCGTCCTGCCTTTATTTAAAAGAAACATATTTCTCCGATAGTTTATAAATTACCAATCGTAAAGGTGCTGAATAATATTTTAAATTGCAGTGAATTAAGATTAGAAGACAATTAGAATTAGTTTTCTTTTGTTTTTTAACAATCTTATTATGTAACTATGTTGTTTAAAAGCGATAATTCGTGTTAAATGGATGAAAGAAAAATACTAATTGTTGAAGATGAAATTAAAATAGCGCAGACCCTGAAAAAGGGTTTGACTGAAAATGGATACTATGTTGAGCTGGCTTATGATGGCACAATTGGTAAAAGATTATTTTTATCTCATAACTACGATCTGATCATTCTTGATATAAACCTTCCTGAAATTAACGGTTACGAATTATGCCGGCAGATACGTGGGCATAATCAACACATACCTATATTAATGCTCACTGCATTAAATACAACAGATGATAAGATCGAAGGCTTTGATGCAGGTGCCGATGATTATCTTATTAAGCCATTTGAGTTTAAAGAATTATTGGTAAGGATAAGGGCGTTGTTAAAAAGAACAAGTAATCAGCAATTGCCATCAGGCAATATTTTAAAGGTGGCGGATCTTGAAATGAATTTGGATAGCAAAGAAGTAAAAAGAGGGGATAAAAAAATTAATCTGACAGCCAAAGAATTTCAATTGCTGGAATATTTTATGCGCAACAGAAACCGTGTTGTATCGCGTGCAGATATTGCTGTAAGTGTTTGGGATATTGATTTCGATACGCAAACAAATGTTATTGATGTGTATGTAAATTATTTGCGCAATAAGATTGATAAAAATTTTTCTTATAAATTGATCCATACGCAGGTTGGTATGGGATATATATTAAAAGAAATTTTTTAAAATGAAGATCAAGTATAGAATTACGGTTTTGTTTACTATGCTGGTAACCGCTATACTCTTGTTTCTGTGCGTTTCCATTTACTATTTCGCGGGGCTTAATAGGCAAAAAGAATTCAGAAAAAGATTGAAAAATCGTGCCCTTACAACAGTAAGTTTATTAATTAAAGTTCCGGGTATCAATAAAAGCCTGCTTAAAAAAATTGATGAATCAACTTTAGTGGCACTTCAACAAAAAAGTGTAATTGTTTATGACTTAAGCGGAAACCTTGTTTATAATTATACAGACGAAAATACAGTACCGGTAACTATCAATACTAATATTATTGAACGAGCAAAAAAATCGGGCGAATATTATTTTACTCAAAAAGAAAAAGACGTTGTTGTACTTGAATATATTGATGAATCAAAAAAGTATATTGTAATCGCTGCAGCTTATGACCAGGATGGGTTCGCGAGAGATAATGAGCTGAAGTGGATATTGGTTTTTAGTTTTGTTATGGGAGGACTCATTACTTTTGTTACGGGGTTATTTTTTTCAATAAGGTTAGTTGCACCCATTAAAAAAATAACCAATGAGGTTAAAGAAATCTCGAGTCAAAATTTATCACGAAGAATAAATATTGAAGAACCCAAAGATGAATTAAATGAATTGTCTTCCACATTTAATGAATTGATGAACAGATTGCAGGAATCTTTCGAAATTCAACGAAGGTTTATTGCCAACGCATCACACGAATTATCAACGCCGCTTACATCGGTTTTAAGTCAGCTCGAAATAACCTTGCAAAACGAAAGATCGGTTAATGAATATAAAGAAGTGATGGATTCGGTTTATGACGATGTTAAAAATTTAACCCAGTTAACCAAAAGCTTGTTAGAAATCGCTAAAGCAAGCGGAACGTCGGCCGGCATTGAATTGTTGTTGATAAGGATTGATGAATTGCTGATGAAACTTCCTTCAGAATTAAAAAAGATCGATACTAAATATAATGTTGAATTAAGTTTCGATTCTTTTCCTGATGATGAAGATAAATTACTCATATTCGGTAATTCGGATCTGATATATAATGCCGTCAAGAATATTGTTTTGAATGCATGCAAATATTCCGAAACACATGTGGCTCATTTAGCACTTCATTTTTCGGAAAGTACACTTGAAATAAATATTGATGATGATGGTCCGGGGATCAGAGAAGAAGATATGCCGTATATTTTTCAACCTTTTTATCGCGGCAGCAACATCAGTTATAATCCGGGTTTTGGCTTAGGACTTTCATTGGCATCAAGGATTATAGGAATGCATAAAGGAACATTAAAATTTCAAAATAAACCAGAAGGCGGAACTTTGTTTAACATCTTATTGCCTATTGCAAAAGACTTTCATGCAATTTAGAATTCTAATTGCATTCTAATCTCAGATTAATCCTCCTCTAATAGTAATATCAAACCTTGCAAGAAAATAATAAAAGATAGTATAATGATGAAAACCGTAAAATTTATTTTATTAGCAGCAGCACCAATGTTTTTAATGTTTGCATGTGTTAGTCCTAAAAAATTAAGATCGGCAGAAGCAAAATATTCACAGTTAGACTCCAGTTATCTTCATCTTCAGGCTGAATTAAGAGAATGTCAGGGTAATTTGAAAAATAAAAATCTTCAAACTGCAGATTTCTCAAAAGAAAAAGCAGCATACGATAAACAAATAGCTGATATGCAGAAGCAAATAAATTTTTTGAGAGAGAATAGCAATATTGCATTAGACCGCATGAAAGATCTTTCGGTTATTACTGAAACACAAGCTGAAAGCATTAAGAGATCATTGGATAATTTAGGCATCAAAGATTTGTATATAAATGATCTGAAAAGATCAATGGCATTTAAAGATTCATTGAATAATTTACTCGTTAATAATTTAAAGAGTGCATTGAGTGATATTAACGATCAGGATATAAATATTAAAGTGGAGAAAGATGTTGTGTATGTTGATATTTCTGATAAACTTCTTTTCAATAGTGGAAGTTACGATGTGACAAAGAAAGCAAAAGTGGTATTAGGTAAAGTTGCTAAAGTGTTAGATGCACATCCTGATCTTGAATTTTTAGTAGAAGGTAATACCGATTCAAAGCCATTCAGAAATGGATTGCTTTTGGATAACTGGGATTTAAGTACCAAACGTGCTGCGGCTGTAACCCGGATATTACAAAACACTTATCATTTAGATCCTAAACATATAACTGTGGCTGGACGTGGAGAGTATTCGCCTGTTGCTTCTAACGACACTGCCGAAGGCAGGGCTGCCAACAGAAGAACAAGAATAATTATTCTTCCGCAATTAGACCAGTTCTTTAAATTACTTGAAAAAAAGAAATAGTTTTTTCTTCATATAGCAGGTGTTAAAGTTTAGGCCACTCAATTCTTTGCGTGGCCTTTTTTCTAATCCTCTTCTAATATGATACTAATCCTCCTCTAACAACAACCATATAAGTTTGTTAAAAGCAAAGGATGAATTTATTCAAAAACATATTGCTACCGGTAAATAAGGGAATGGATGTTTCTGTTGCTGTAAAGAAAGCATTGGAATTAAAAGATGAAAAGGCCAGAGTATGTATTCATTTTTTGATGTACGAACATAAAAATTATTTGCATAATTTTTTTAATTATTTCAATAGGAAAAGGGCAACAAGCAGCAATAATTACAATAAATTATTTGAAGAAAGTTTTTACCGTCTTAAAAAAGAAATTGCCGAGCAATGTGAAAACTGTGTTGCGGTGATTGATATCATTCCACAAAAAAATATTACAAAAGGGTTTATAAAATATATTAATGAAAATGGCATTGATCTGTTTCTCTTTTGCCAAAGAAGAGTAAAACACAGATTGGGTTTTACAAAAAAAATAAACTTCGATAGAATTGCACGACAATCTTCCACTTCGGTTTTATCGATAACCCCGGGTTGTTTAAATCATTCAGTTAAATCAATTATACTTCCGGTAGGATCATTTATACCCGAAAAAAAAATACAGATCGCAATTGCATTTGCACAAAAATATAACGGGCTGATTCATTTGATCACTATGTTGGATAATGCTGATGAAAATCATTCAAAAATGAAAGTCGATATATTTTATAAGACCTATAAAATATTGCAGGAATGTGGATATACACCTCAGTATAAAATTTTATCGAAATACGAAAGCCATGAAATTTTATTGCGTTATGCCGAAAATGTAAATGCTGATTTGATATTACTCAATCCTGTAAAAAAGAATTTTTTACCAACTATATCAGTTAATGCGATTGTTGATTTTATTTCTCCGCATTCTCATTTGCAGGTATTAATGACCAAACCAAACATAGCATCTTAAAATTATGAGTATGAAAAAACTAATTCCGTGGGCATTATTATCATCATCATTTTTATATGTGCATGCACAAAATTTTAATGAAGGTAAAAAAATGTATTATAGCCAAAGATATCTGTCAGCAAACAATGAATTCCAGCAGGAGATAGCCGCTAACCCCAATGATGGCCGGGCATATTTTTGGCAGATATTATCATTGAGTGAATTAAACAAAATGGATGATGCAAAAAAAATAATTATAAAGATCCCGCAAACAGTTGCCGGAAATCCTTACATAAATATTGCCCGCGGCTTTATTGCGCTTAGCGACAAAGACAGCATTGGTGCAAAAAAATATTTTATTGATGCCATTGGCAATGAAAGAAGAAAAGATCCTGCTATACAACTGGCAGTTGCCATTGCAAATGTAGAGTCTAACAATGGGGATAATTTATATGCAGTCAATTTGCTTGAAGAAGCATCAAAGAAAGATAAAAAAGATGCCGAATTATTTATTACCCAGGGTGACGCTTACCGAAAGTTATTAGATGGATCAAAAGCTTTTGCTTCGTATAATAATACAATTGAAGCAGACAAAAGTAATCCGGTTGCTTATTACAGATTAGGAAAGATATTTCAGACACAAAATAACAGAGATCTGTTTTTGTCTTATTTCAATAAAGCCGTAGAATACGACCCTAAATATGCACCGGCATACTATCAGCTTTTCTATTCTTTTTATAAATCATCGGCAGAAAAAGCGAAAAGTTATCTTGATTTATTCATCGCCAACTCGGATAACAGTACGCAGAACGATTATTTAAAAGTTGATATGTACTATCTTCTGAAAAATTATGCCGATGCAGTTAAAACAGGAAATCAAATTGTAAATGCCGAAGGCAATAAAACAGAAGCAAGGATATATAAACTTTTGGCTTATTGTTATGATGAACAGAATAATTTACCTGATGCTGAAACACAATTGAAGAAATATTTTTCGTTCGATACTGATACGGCTCATTATGCGGCACAGGATTTTGATTTAATGGGCAAAATTTTAGAAAACAAAAACAATATGGTCGAAGCTGCATTGTGGTATCAAAAGGCTTTTGCAAGGGAAAGCGATAAAATAAAACAATTAAATTATGCCACAAAGCTTTCATCGTTTTACAAAAAACAAAAAGATTTTGTTAATCAAAGTTTTTGGTTAAAGGAATTGTACCAGTTAAAGACAAATCCAAATAATGTCGATTTGTTTAATTTGGGTGTAGCTGAATATAATGCAAAGCAATATAAAGTATCGGATAGTGTTTTTGCAATTTATCAATCAAAATACCCCGAACAACCTTTTGGATATTATTGGCGTGCAAGAAGTAATGCCGCAATGGATACTGCAATGGAAACAGGTATCGCTGTGCCGCATTACGAAAACTTAATTGAAGTTGCATCAAAAGAACTAACAAATGCAACATATAAAAAATGGGTAATACAAGCTTACGGATATATAGCAGCATTTAAAGCAAATAAAGACAAACAATACGATTCGGCATTAGTGTATTATGATAAAATTTTGGCTATCGACCCAAACAATACAGATGCTCTCGGATATAAAGAAGTACTGGAAAAAATGATTCATAACAATCATCAGGAATCAAATAATAATGCACAAGTAAATGCAAATAAAAATATAGAAGAAAAGAAAGAAGACAAAAAAATAAATAATTAAAATGGTAGTTTTTAAAAGGGAGGGTGCTTCCTCTTGATAAGCCGAAGGTTTCTACCTTTGGCTTTTATTTGAATATTGCGTGAATAGTTTTATAAGCGTGATATTATATATTGAAATTTTCTTTTTGTAATACCAGCGAACAGGCATTTTCTTGAGTAAGCTTTTCATCTTCCTGTTTAATTTTTAAAAATTAATCGGCTGAGAGATAATTAAACAATGGCACTAAAGTGGGAGTAGAGTGGGAGTTCCTATGGAGTTGCATTGCTTTCGGTTGTCATGAAGTATTTAACTTTTTTGACTTTGACAGGTCCTAAAATAACTATACAGGACCTGAAGGGAGTTTTTTTCTTTTTGGTTGAGATTAAAAGACTTCACTGTTTTAAGAAGGCATTATTCCTGTTAACTCAAAAAAAATCTCAATAATTCTCCCGAAAACGTAACCCGTAACGAATTGATACTGCTATAATCGCATGACATTTGTCTGGATTATTTCATCCATCTTTACAAAGATTTTTAATTAATAAATTAAACAGTGAAAGATTTTTCGTTTATTACTAATTCGCATCCGGCTTATATAGAAAGCCTGTATCAATCTTACCTTAAAGATGCTGCAAGTGTTGATGAGGATATGAAAAAATTTTTTGAAGGCTACGATTTTGCTGTCTCTTCTGGCAGTAGCACAAACACAAATCAAGTAAACATAAAACCAGATTCCGGCATCAACTGGTTAAAAGAAATTAATGTATATCGGTTGATCCTTCAATATAGAAATGAAGGTCATTTAGTCGCTAACACAAATCCCATCAGGGAAAGAAGAGATCGGCAGGCAAATTTGGATCTCCATTTTTTTGATTTAAACGATAATGATATAGAAGTAAAATTTTACGCAGGAAATTTTATCGGCTTAGGATATACATCCCTGAAAAATATTTTAGCGCATCTTCAAAAATGTTATACAACACATATCGGGATTGAATTTGGTTATGTTCGTGATCCCAAAAAAATAGACTGGTTAACAGAAGCTTTCGAAAAAAATATTCAACAACCAATTCCACTTGCACAGCAAAAACGCATTCTCGAAAAATTAAACCAGGGTGTGATGTTCGAAAAATTTTTGCACACAAAATATGTGGGGCAAAAAAGATTTTCGTTGGAAGGCGGTGAAACAACTATTGCTGCATTGGATGCCATTATAAATACTGCTGCCGATAATGCAGTGCAGGAAGTTGTGATAGGAATGGCACACCGTGGAAGATTAAATGTATTGGCAAATATTTTTGGGAAAACCTATGAACAAATTTTCAGCGAATTCGAAGGCACAGCAAAAGTTGATCAGACAATGGGCAGTGGCGATGTAAAATATCACATGGGTTATGGTAGTGATATTGAAACGCCCGGCGGAAAAAATATTCATTTAAAATTAATGCCTAATCCTTCACATCTCGAGGCTGTAGATCCTGTGGTAACGGGCTTTGCAAGGGCAAAGGCCGACATCATGTACGCCAGTGATTTTGATAAAATTTTACCAATCTTAATTCATGGAGATTCTTCGCTGGCCGGGCAGGGAATTGTTTACGAAGTATTACAAATGAGTAAGCTGCGCGGATATTATACAGGTGGCACACTTCATTTTGTGATCAACAATCAAATTGGTTTTACAACCGATTTTGATGATGCACGCAGTGCAGATTATTGCACTTCATTGGCTGCAATGGTTGAAGCGCCTGTGTTACATGTAAACGGAGATGATGCAGAAGCTGTTGTTAAGTGTGCTGAAATTGCTACACGTTATCGTCAGGAATTTAATTCGGATATTTTTATTGATATGGTATGTTATCGCCGGCACGGACATAATGAGGGCGATGATCCAAAATATACACAACCGCAATTGTATGCATTGATCGACAAGCATCCCAATCCACGCGAAATGTATACTAATTTTCTTTTGGAAAATGGTGAAGAAGATGTAAAAGAATTGGCGAAAGAAATGGAAAAAAAATTCTGGGCACAGTTGCAGGAACGATTGGATGAAGTAAAGCAAAATCCTTTACCATACAAATATCAACCCCCCGAATTGGCATGGAAAAGTTTGCGTAAAGCAGTGCCGGATGATTTTGATTCATCACCAAATACAGCTGTTGCCGAAGATAATTTGCGAAATTTATTTAAAGGCATTATGACATTGCCTGCCGATTTTAAACCTTTGCAAAAAGTAGAAAAATTATTGAACGAGAAAATAAAATTATTAGAAACAGAAAATAAAATTGATTGGGCAACAGCCGAACTGCTGGCTTATGCAAGTATCATTACGAAGCAAAAAAATGTTCGTTTAAGCGGACAGGATGTTAAACGTGGCACCTTCTCTCATCGCCATGCTGTGTTGCGCGATGAGTTGACGAATAAAGGATATAACCGGTTAAAAAATTTAAGCGATAAACAACAAAAATTCAGGATCTATAATTCTTTATTAAGCGAGTTTGCCGTATTAGGTTTTGAATATGGTTATGCATTGGCAAACCCTGATGCACTTGTTTTGTGGGAAGCACAGTTTGGCGATTTCAGTAACGGTGCACAAACGATCATCGATCAGTTTATTACTGTTGGCGAACAAAAATGGAACAGAATGAACGGTTTGGTTTTGCTGTTGCCGCATGGTTACGAAGGACAGGGCCCCGAACACAGCAGTGCCCGTATCGAAAGATTTTTACAGCAATGTGCCGAATTAAATATAGTGGTCACAAACATTACTACAGCAGCTAATTTTTTTCATGCATTACGCCGTCAAATAACATGGCCGTTCAGAAAACCTTTAATAATATTTTCGCCCAAAGCTTATTTACGTTATGCAGGCAGTTATAGTTTAATAACCGATTTTGTAAAGGATGGTTTTAAGGAAGTGATAGATGATGAAAACGTAAAAGATGCAAATGAAATTAAAAAAGTTTTGCTCTGCTCGGGTAAACTTTATTTCGAATTAAATGAAAAGAGATCGAAAGAAAATATTTTAAATGTTGCCATTGTTAGGATTGAACAATTATATCCGTTGCCTCAAAAGCAATTGGATATTTTGCATAAGAAATATAATAAAGCAATCTGGTTCTGGGTGCAGGAAGAACCATTAAATATGGGTGCTGCATCATTTTTGAAATTGAATTTGCAGCATATAAATTTTGGTGTGATCAGCCGGAATGCAAGTGCAGCAACAGCTACGGGCTATGCTAAAATTCATGCTCAGGAACAGCAGGGAATTATTAATGCAGCATTTAGTAGTTAATAGTTTAAATGAATGGATTAATAATAGAAGATAATGACTGTGCAAAGGATCGAGCGTACAAGTGTGCGATACTTCATCAAGCTCAGTACAGGCTGCACAACAGTTAAATAGATAACAGAACCCTGATAACAAAAAAAAATATTTTTATGATAGATGTAAAAGTTCCTGCAATAGGAGAATCGATTAAAGAAGTTACTTTATTAAAATGGACAAAGAAAGATGGCGAGTATGTTTTTATTGATGAAGTGATAGCAGAATTGGAAAGTGAAAAA
>JAGWPQ010000482.1 GCA_028877045.1 Bacteroidota bacterium
AGCTACCACTGCAATTACAAATGAAATTTCTGCAAGCCGTTATTTTAATCTGATAAAAAATGTGCATTCATATAAAGATATTGAAGCAACTTTTCGTGAGGGAAAAATAAGGCTGGCTGTTGTTTTTCCACTTGGGTTCCGCAACGATCTGTTGCATACCAATCATGCACAGGTACAATTGATCGCCGATGCAACTGATCCCAACACAGCCAACATGCTTACCAATTATGCAACATCAATCATTAACGATTATCAGCAATCGATCAATCAAAACGAAAAATTACCATACACTATAAATACGCAGGTTCGCATGTTGTATAATCCCGAATTAAAAGGTGCATACAGTTTTGTTCCGGGTGTGATGGCGTTGGTATTGATGTTGATTTGTGCCATGATGACTTCCATCTCCATTGTTCGCGAAAAAGAAATCGGCACTATGGAAGTAATATTGGTATCGCCATTAAAACCTTTCAGGATTATCATCGCTAAAACAATTCCGTACTTATTAATTTCAATGCTCAACATTGCAAGCATATTAATATTAAGTGTGTTTGTTTTGGATGTACCCATCGCAGGAAGTTTAGGGTTATTAATTATAGAAAGCATTTTATTTACCATTACCTCACTTTCTGTTGGAATATTAATTTCAAACACATCAAAAACACAGCAGGCAGCTCAGTTCACATCGTTGATGAGTTTATTCCTTCCAACATTATTATTCAGTGGGTTTCTTTTTCCTATTGAGAATATGCCGATTCCAATGCAAGTCATTTCGAATATAGTACCTGCAAAATGGTATTATATAATTGTAAAATCAATCATGATAAAAGGACTTGGTTTCGCCGCTATCTGGAAAGAAACATTGATATTAATTGGGATGACAGTTGTATTACTTGGTATCAGCATTAAAAATTTTAAAATCAGACTGGCATGAGAGTATTAAAATTTTTATTGCAAAAAGAATTGCGTCAAATATTTCGCGACAAAGCGACTATAAGAGCTTTATTTTTCATGCCAATGATACAGCTGCTCATTATGCCGCTTGCTGCAGATTATGAAATCAAGAATATTAATCTTGGTGTGGTAGATCATGATCATTCCGAATACTCGCGTAAACTTGTAAATAAAATCATTTCTTCAGGATATTTCAGATTGAGAGATTACAGTCCCACATTTCAACAAGGATTACATGCCATTGAAAAAGATAAAACAGATCTTATTCTGGAGATCCCTGCTAATTTTGAAAGAGATATTGTTAAAGAAAATGAAGCCAATCTATTTGTTGCAGTAAATGCGATCAATGGCGTGAAAGCCGGACTGGGCAGTGCTTACATCCAAAGTATCATTCAGGGATATAATCAGGACATACGATTGCAATGGATGCAATTTCCCAGATTTGATCAGCGGCCAACGATTGAAGTTACTTTTTCTGATTGGTTCAATCCCAACATGAATTATCGTGTATTCATGGTTCCTGGGATATTGGTGTTGTTAGTTACCATCATCGGTTCATCATTCGCATCAAATAATATTGTTCGTGAAAAAGAAATGGGAACCATTGAACAAATTAATGTGACTCCAATAAAAAAATGGCAATTCATTTTAGGAAAATTAATTCCATTCTGGATACTTGCACTCGCAGTACTTACAATTGGCTTAACCATTGCAAGATTAGTATATGGCATTGTCCCCATCGGACATTATATTACCATTTATATTTTCGCATCTATTTACCTGCTTGCTATTTTAGGATTAGGATTATTATTATCAACATACGCACAAACACAACAGCAATCAATGTTGGTCGCATTTTTTATAACGATGATATTTAATTTATTGAGCGGGTTATTTACTCCTATTGAAAGTATGCCGTATTGGGCGCAGGTAATCACAAAATTCAATCCGGTATCTTATTTTATTGAAGTGATGCGAATGGTGGTTTTAAAAGGCAGCGGGCTGGCCGATATCAGGTACCACATTTTAGCAATGATAGGATTTGCAATATTTTTTAACAGCTGGGCAATATTAAATTACAGAAAGAGATCGGGGTAATTTTTTAATAATTGCTTGGTTTAAACCATTTACACTTTTAATTATTACTGCATATCAATTCTTCCTGTAATCGAAAATGAAAAATTTTGTCGATAGTTTTTATAGACTATATTTGTGCACCAAATTTATAGACAAGTATCGGTATGGTTTTTAATTCTTTCATAAAGTGTATGTACTCATGTTGTTGCTGTTAGTTCAATTCAGCAAATGGGTTTACTTTTGCCCACGGTTCAATTTTCCGGTCTTATAATTTTAGTTTACATGACAGATACACAACAAAAAAATATTTCTGATTTATCGCAACAACTCAACACAAAAAATATTGCGGAAGGATTAGCATTGTTGGCAAAACAATTTCCCTCGCAGGTAACTTTTTCTACCAGTTTTAGTTTTGAAGATCAGGTGATAACGCACGAAATCTTAAGCAATCATTTAAACATCAGCATTTTTACTTTAGATACCGGAAGATTATTTGCCGAAACTTATTCAGTTTGGAACAGCACCAACGAAAGATTTCAAACAAAAATATCGGCATATTATCCTCAACATAATTCATTGGAAAAATTTATTATTGAAAAAGGCCCGAATGCTTTTTACGAATCGGTTGACAACAGAAAAGAATGTTGCCATATCAGAAAAGTAGAACCTTTAAAAAGAGCATTGGCCGGAAATGCAGTGTGGGTAACAGGTTTAAGAGCCGAACATTCTGCTGCAAGAAAAGATCTGCAGATCGTTGAGTGGGATGAATCCAATCAAATAATCAAATACAATCCGTTATTGCATTGGAGCACTCAACAAATTGCAGAACATATTCATAAGTATAATATTCCGTACAATCCATTGCACGATAAAGGTTTTGTTAGCATAGGATGCGCTCCATGTACACGTGCCATTAAAGCCGGTGAAGATTTCAGGGCAGGCCGTTGGTGGTGGGAAGATGCGAGTAAAAAAGAATGTGGTTTACACGAAAAAACCCCCAACCCCTAAAGGGGAGTTTTATATAACTTATAAGAACATAAAATTGAGATAATAGAATATGAAAGATGAAATAACAAATAATACTAACCTTAATAATTCCCCTTCAGGGGTTAGGGGTTTAGATTATTTACAGCAATTAGAATCAGAAGCCATTCATATCTTTCGTGAAGTTGCCGGTCAGTTCGAACGCCCTGCCCTCTTATTCAGTGGTGGCAAGGATTCTATCGTTTTGGCGCATTTGGCATTGAAAGCTTTTCGTCCCGGAAAATTTCCCTTTCCTTTAGTGCATATCGATACCGGGCATAATTTTCAGGAAGCTCTGGATTTCAGGGATGCTTTGGCAGAAAA
>JAGWPQ010000483.1 GCA_028877045.1 Bacteroidota bacterium
AATAGTAAAATTTTTAAATTTATTATCAGAAACAACGCATCCATACTAGCACAAACTCAAATAACATATGAAAAAAGTTTTGTAAATAATATAATTGCCGATAATAACAAAGTTTGGATAAATACAAAAAAAGAAAGTTATACTGCCGATCGTACACAAAAAATTGAAAACTTTAATTTAACAGATATTGTTACCGATCGCGAAGGGAATATTTGGTACAGTAGTTTAGAAAAAGGATTATGGGTTCAGCCAAAAATCAAATTGTGGCAAGAATCAACTCTAAGCACATTGAATAAAAATGACTTTGTACGCTGTTCTCAAAGTCAAAAAAATATGATTTTATATGGTACACAAAACGGCAACATATTTATAAAAAATATTCAGTCCGGAAAAATCGCCAATCAATTTAAATTACCTGCAAATGCCGGCTCCATTGAAAAGATTTTTACTTTATCTGATGACGAATTTCTAATTACTCCTTCCATTGGGGCATATCTGATAAATACGCGTTGGAATAAAATATATACATTATCAAATCATGGAACCATAAAAGGGATCGCTTTATCAAATAATATGCTTTTTATAGCCTATTCCACAGTATTCACGATGACCAATAAACCGTCAAATCTATATTCTGATAAAGTTCATTACGAAAATATATATATCAATAAATTACAGAATAACATTAACAAAATGCAATCATTGCAAGATAAAAGGTGCTACAATGTTTGTTATGATTCTGCCACTCAAAAGGTTTTTGCCGCATTCAAAGATGGCCTTTATGAGTTTAAGAATAATATATTCCTGCCCGTAAAATATAACGATACAATAATAGCTTCTTTATCTCTTCAGCATACCAAGGGTAAACTCTTCGTCGGTACATTAAATAAAGGAATTTTTATTTTAGGAAAAGAGGGAATTAAAAATCTAAATACCGGTAATGGTCTTATTTCAAACAACATCTTAGGGCTAAAATTAATTGAAGATGAGTTGTTCATTATTGAAACAAATAATCTGCAAGTTTTAGACATCAATACCGGCAAAATCATCAATACGATTATATTGCCCAAGCGAAGATCAGGATTATTATATGATGTATGGAAAGAGAAGGACCGTCTTTATATCGCATCAAATAAAGCCTTATATACTTCTTCAATAAATGAGCTTAACAAAGCAATAATCCCAAATTTATATTTACAATATGTTACAGTAAATAACTCAGAAATTCTTAATAAAAATTTTTCGACACTTCCCTATTATAAAAACGACATTCAGTTTAATCTTGCATCACCTTCATACACATATCCCGACGCGACTATTTATAAGTACCGTCTAACAGATGGCAATGATACACTATGGCATCAAACAAACTCAAATGAAACAAAGATCTCTTTTTCGGCATTGCAACCGGGTAATTACCGGTTCGAAGCTTATGCAATAAATTTTCAAAACAATTATTCAAAGCCCATTATCTATTCATTTCAAATTTTAAAGCCATGGTGGCAACAATCGTGGTTTTTGTTTGTCATTCTCATCTGTGTTTCTTTTCTTGTTTTTATTCTTATTAGTATTCGCTTAAAGATCATAAATAAAAAAAATCAGGAAACTATTGAAAAATTAAATCTCACAAACGAATTAAGAAAAAGTCGTTTGTCTACCATCAAAGCACAAATGAATCCGCATTTTATTTTTAACTGCCTAAATGCCATTCAGAGTTTTGTTTATACTGATGATAAAAAAAATGCTACAAAATATTTAGGCAAATTCAGTAACCTTGTTAGAAATATTTTGGACAACAGTACAAAGAATGAAATCAGCTTAAGTAAAGCGATCGAATTGCTGCATTTATATCTCGATCTAGAGAAAGTAAGGTTTGAAAATACCCTGAATATTCAGCTTGAAATAGATAACGATCTTGATACCGATTATATTTTTATTCCGCCTATGCTAATACAACCATATGTTGAGAATGCAATTGTCCACGGATTGTTTCATAAAAAGGAAAATAAAGAGCTGTTCATAAAAATAAAAAAATCTGCTTTGGAAGATTATGTTGAAATAAGTATTGACGACAATGGGATTGGCAGAAATTTAAGTAATCAAATCAATAGACAACGAAAAGATCATATTGGATTTGCAAACTCAGCCAACGAAAAAAGGGTCGAACTCTTAAATCAGATTTTATCAAAAAAAATAAAGATCGAAATAATTGATAAAAAAGATGCGTATCAAAACGATACAGGTACTTTAGTAATATTATCCATTCCCATTCTAAAAACAATTGCATAAAAGACATATCGTTTATGAAAGTAATTATCATTGAAGATGAAAACAAAGCCGCTGATTTATTGCAGCAAATGTTATTGCATATAGATCCATCTATTGATGTTGTAGATAAATGTTCGGATCTTACCCTGGGCGTAAAAAGCATTCAGAAAAACAATCCCGATCTTGTCTTTTTGGATGTTGAACTTCCGGTTCACAGCGGGCTTCAGTTACTAGAATTCTTTGAGGAAGATGAAATAAATTTTGCGATCATTTTTACAACTGCCTCCAATCAATATGCTGTTAATGCTTTTGAAATGAGCGCTGTAGATTATCTGCTGAAACCGATCGATGAGGATAAATTAAAACTTGCAGTTCAGAAATTTTATAACCAAAAAAAAATATCAGCTTCCAAAAATATCTCGGTCTTAAAACAAAATCTCCAGTCACCAGAATCTAAAAAAATCATTGTTCCGGTGGTAAGCGGGTTCGAAATTTTAAAACTCGCCGACATTGTATATTTAAAAGCCGAAGGCAGTTATACTAAAATATTTATTGCAGAAAATAATAGTTTGACCGTTAGCAAAAACCTGAAATATTTCGAGACCCTTTTGGAATCGAATAATTCTTTTGTCCGAATTCACCGGAGTTTTATCGCCAACATTCATCTGGCAAAAAGAATTATAAGAAAAGATGGTTATTTTCTGATCATGGAAGATGAAACCCAATTGCCGGTCATTACCGAAAAAGTTGAAGAGATCATCCGGTTCTTCAATTAATCTATTTCGTGTTGTATTATTTCGCACTGTTCCCAATTTTATTAAAATAAAAATCAAGAAACTCATTCCTGCTTAATTTTTTGTTTTGTGTACATTCGTTACTCAAACTATCATACTGTTATGGATGTAAAAATAGAAGCAAGCTGGAAAGAAGTGTTACAGCAAGAATTTACAAAGCCATACTTTTTACAATTGGTGTTACATCTTAAAACAGAAAGAGAAACAGGAACTATAATTTATCCGCCGGGATCATTGATTTTTAATGCATTCAATAAAACCCCGTTTGATAAAATAAAAGTTGTGATATTAGGACAAGATCCCTATCATGGTCCAAAACAAGCTATGGGATTGAGTTTTAGTGTACCCGATGGAATTACGCCACCTCCTTCTCTTGTTAACATTTATAAAGAATTAAATAATGATATTGGAATGCCGGTTTCCTCAACGGGCAATCTTACCAAATGGGCCGAACAAGGTGTACTACTGTTAAACGCCGTTTTAACGGTGAGAGCAAATGAGCCTGCAAGTCATTCAAAAATAGGATGGATGGATTTTACAAATGCAGTCATCAAAAAAATTTCGGAAGAAAAGAAAGGTGTTGTTTTTTTGTTGTGGGGAAGATTTGCACAAGACAAACAAGTGTTGATCGATGAAACCAAACATTATGTTCTGAAAGCAGCACACCCATCACCCTTCAGTGCATACAATGGTTTTTTTGGTTGTAAACATTTTAGCAGGACAAATGAATTATTAATAAATCAGGGATTAGACCCCGTAGACTGGTCATTATAAAAATCATATCATGAAAATTATAAAAGAAATATTCGCACGTATTTGGGCTTTATGGGGATTAGTAAGTTTTGTAACAACTTTTTTTATCATTTTTATACCATCGATGTGTTGTTATTTGATTCCCGGGAAAAAAGGTCAGGAAATTTTTATAGACATTTCGAGAATATGGATGACCTTTTGGTTATACCTGATCGGATGTCCGGTGACCGTAACAGGTAAAGAACATTTCGCATCCAATAAAGCATACATCGTAACCTATAATCATAATGCTTTATTGGATGTTCCTCTTTCTGCACCAAGTATTCCTGCAGCCAATAAAACAATAGCAAAAAGCACTTTCACAAAAATCCCCTTGTTTGGATGGTATTACAGAAAAGGTTCAGTGATCGTTGACAGAAACAGCGATGCAAGCCGCCGCAAAAGTTTTGAAGAAATGAAAAATGTTTTGCAGCAAGGAATTCACATGTGCATCTATCCCGAAGGAACACGTAACAGAACGAACGGTCCTTTAAAAAAATTTTATTCCGGAGCATTCAAATTAGCCGTCGATACCAAAACACCAATAATGCCTGCAGTAATTTTCAATACAAGAAAAGCCATGCCTATTCATAAAACATTTTACTTATGGCCGCATCGGTTACGTTTACATTTTCTTGAACCTGTTGATGCAACAAATATTTCGGCCGATGAATTAAAAGATAAAGTGTTTAAAATTATGTGGGATCATTACGAGCAGAATCAGTAGCTCGAATAACTTCTTGTACGGTTAATTTTCAAATCGCGCAATATTCCCGATTTGGGATTGAGTATAATGCTGAATGATCGCCATGGACCAATTGGTGTAATGTTTATGGCCAATTGCCAGCAATGCATTTCACGGGTTAAATACATCGTAAACATTTGTATTTTCCCGGCATTGAAATCAAATGAACCATTTCCACCTGCTTTCCATTTGGGCGTTAGACTAAATTCACCGCCTACATTCAAACTCGAGATAATTTGTGCAACATATACCATACCACCATATCCGGTAGGTTGTGGCGATTTATTAAAACTTAACGAATAAGATAAATTAATACTCCATGGAATATTAAAATCTACAAATTCGGCAGGATTTGCTCTTGCATATTGAATTTGCCTTTGTTGTTCATCGGGCGTCATAAAAGGATCTGCCTGCATGCGGTCTTTATCTGCCTTCTCATCTTTTGGTTTACTTTTAAATGTTGTTGATAAAGCAATATTACCACCGGTAATTCGCCCTATTTTTCCTTGCTGCCACATGAATACATTTTTTCGAATACCAAAACTGTCAACCTGATAAGGATCCATTGTTGCACTTGCATTAATATTTACTTTCTCGAATAACGTACTTCGGGCATAAATACTGAATGGAGATAATGCAAAACTATCTGCCAGTAAATTATAGGAAGAGTTGAAACCAAATCCATCGAGCAGCTTAACTTTTTTTGTTGCATTAACGGCTGTATCTTTTTTATCCTTCACTTTCATTTCTAATAAATTATCCACCCCAAAACTTATACCGCCGAAAGCTCCTTCCGAAAAGGCTCCCGGTATCACACCATCAAATTGTGAATATCTGAAAAAGTTCTTTTTAGTTGTATCAACTTGCACCGAGTAAAAATATTTGCCGGCCATATCAGGTTGATAATTTAAACTGATCGTTGGCCTTATTTCATGCCGGATTGCTTTTACAGAACTTGATTTTTTAAATAAATAAGTTCCAAATATCCTGGTACTTGCACTGATACCAAACGACATTTGCCGGGCAGTGTATAATCCTTTTGTTATTGATGTATCAAGTTTTTTATTTGCTGTATCCCAGGTTCTGATGATCTTTTGCGCATACCAATGTTCCTGATAACTGATAGATGGCGAAATCGTTACCGGGCCTAATTGTGGCAATGTTAAAGTGATGGGAATACTATGTGTAACACCCCATTGCAATGTATCTAACAATCTTTTAAATGTCATCCCCGCAGTATCATAAAACGAAAGCTGATTCTGCATATTTCCGCTATAACCAATGCCGATACTCTCGTACCATTTGGGAGTTCCTACCTGTTCTTTTTTCTGAAAAGGATACAGGGTAACAACATTAAAACTTGCATTTGGAAAACTAAGATTAACTAATCTGGTATTATTATTTTGATCGTGATTTAAGTTGAGTGATAAGTTTGCTTTGCTGCCAAAAGTCTTTGTATAACTGATCGAAGAACTTAACTGGTTTTGAAAATTTTGTACCGGATTATTTACAACAGACTGATTGAATTTTGTGCTTCCAAAATTCACATTGGCATTAAAAGTTGTACCGGGTCTTGCTTTGTTATCCCTTGCATGATTCCAGCTAAGCATAAAAGTTTTTGAATTGCTAAACTCATCCTGCGATGTCCCTGTTAAATTCAATGACCGGTTATTTTGAAGCGTTAAATTTAAACTTCCGGTGTAATGATATCGCTTAATATATTTGGGACTGATATTTAAACTCCATCCGCCATAAGCATATAAATTACTTCGTAAAGTAACGTCCACATTGTCGTTTATAACTTTATAGTAACCCAAACCTTCTAATCCAAAACCCATGCTTTCATTCACTGCAAATGCAGGAAATAAAATACCCGAATGTCTTCCTCTCTGCATAGGAAAAATGCCAAACGGAATCCCAATAGGTATGGGAACACCTTCAAACTCAGGTGAAGCCGGACCGCTGATCG
>JAGWPQ010000484.1 GCA_028877045.1 Bacteroidota bacterium
ATTTGAAACGTTGCAGCCGTTGATTGAATTTTTGAACAGAGGGATTGAAGGATAAAAATTTTGTATCTTGATAGAAAAGTACCGCTAAATTTAAGCTCCGCTGGAGCGATATAAAAATGGCTAACACCTTTTCTCAAATATATCTGCACACAATATTTGCTGTTAAAGGCAGAGAAAATCTTATTCATCATAAATGGAAAGATGAACTCTACAAATACATTTGCGGTATTGTAAATAATAACCATCAAAAAGTATATGTTATCAATGGAATGCCCGATCACATTCATGTGTTATTAAGTATAAAACCTGACTGCGCATTATCAGATTTAATGAGAGATATTAAATCAAGTTCATCAAAATGGATTAATGAGAAAAAGTTTGTGCTGGGTAAATTTCAATGGCAGGAAGGGTTTGGAGCATTCTCTTATTCGCAATCGCAATTAGACAATGTAATTGCATATATTGATAATCAGGAAAAACACCATTCAATTAAATCTTTCAAACAGGAATATATTGAGTTGTTAGAAAAATTTAAAATCGAATACAACGAAAAATATGTGTTTGATTGGATAGAAAATTAATGCACTTTAATTCCCCGTAGGGGATTAATCCTAATAGAAGAAATATACCCGAGAACTCAAGCTCCGTAGGAGCGGTATATATAAATTAATTGGAAGATTAATATCGCTCCTACGGAGCTTAGTTGCATTCTGTTTCTTTTTTCTATTACTATTAAACTCCTACGGAGTTAAGTATATCTAAATCCGCGTAATTAAATAACGCAATTAATTGAAATAAAAGCTTACTTCAATCTCTCAAAAAATTAAATGCTTTACCAATTGCATCGATCACATCGGTTGCCAATAAACTTTCTGTTGATTGATTTTCTAATGCAAGATCGGCAGCTAGTCCATGCAAGTAGACCGCAATCATCGCAGCCTGCAATGGTTCATAATTTTGTGCGAGTAAAGATGCGATCATTCCTGTCAACACATCGCCGCTGCCGCCTTTGGCTAAGCCTGCATTGCCTGTTGTATTAAAATATCCCCGGCCGTTTGCGGCTATCAAAGTATAATGACCTTTTAAAATAATGATGAAAGGATTTTGATTCGATAATTCAATTGCTTTCTCCAATCGTTCAAATTCATTTTCACAAACACCAAATAATCTTTCGAACTCTTTTGGATGCGGCGTAAGGATTGAACCGTGAGGAACTAATTTTAAAATATTCTTATTCCCCGAAATAATATTCAATGCATCCGCATCAATCACCATCGGTTTTTTATAACTATCCAACACTTTCAATACGATCTGTTGACCGTAATTATCAATTCCTATCCCCGGGCCAATAGCAATGGTTGAAAAATTATTATAAGAATTTTCATCATCTCTGTTCATCGTCATCGCCTCAGGGAGAAATGAATTAACTGCTGATTGAAATTGTTCGGGAATATTTACTGTAACCAATCCTGAACCGGTACGCAAACACGCTTTTGCAGCCAGTAAAGCTGCACCCATTTTTCCTTTGTTTCCCGCAACCAATAAAGCATGACCGTAATTTCCTTTGTGACTAAAATCCTTTCGTAGCTTAATTTGTGAAGTTATCTGTTGTTGAGAAATAATTTCAAAAACTGTTTCTGTTGATTCGATGAATTGTTGATTCAATCCAATATCGAGCACATGCACTTCGCCAAAATAATCTTCATTTTCGGCTGTTAAAAAACAAAGTTTTAGTGATTGAAAAGTAAGCGTATGTTTTGCACGAATGATGGTATTTCCTTTCGAAGTTTTATCGATACTCATTCCGCTGGGCACATCGATGGAAATAATATTTGTTGTTGATTGATTGATGTGTTCAACAATTTCCTTGCTTAATAATTGCAATGGCCTGTCCAATCCCGAACCATAGAGTGCATCAATGACCACATCCGTTTTTTCGATGACAGGAATAAATTCTGTTGATTGAATAAAATGAATTTCGGTCGTGGTTTGATGCAGCAGGTGCAGGTTGATCTGAAAATCTTCGGTACCTCTTGCACCAAATTCTAAAATATAAACTGCAACGTTGTAATTTTTATTGATCAATAATCTTGCGATGGCCAATCCATCGCCACCGTTATTTCCTTTGCCGCAGAATATTTTTATTTTATGATCAAAGAAATTATTTTCCGAGATCCAATCAACGCAACGTTGTGCTGCACGTTCCATCAAACCGATAGATTCAATTGGTTCGTGCAGGATGGTAAATGCATCCCATTGATGAATTTGTTGTGCGGATAATAATTTCATTGATATTAATTCCTTGCAAAGTTATATAAACAAAAATTGAACCGAAC
>JAGWPQ010000485.1 GCA_028877045.1 Bacteroidota bacterium
CAAAAAAATAAAATATGCATTAACACACGAAACAACCGATAACGCACAAATAGAAACACAGATAACACCAGTATTACCAAGGGTTTCAGGCTATGTAAAAACCATTGCAGTAAAAGACTACGATTCGGTTAAAGCGGGTGAATTGGTTGTTGAATTAGATGATGCAGAACTGCAAACACAACTGGCCGAAATGGAAGCCGATTACCGCCAGGCTGAGGTTGACATCATCAATGCAAAAGCATCTTTGAATAATGCTTTGGTTTCATTAAGTGTAAATAAAGGGAACATTGATATCAATAATGTTCGTTTGCAAAAAGCAAAAGAAGATCTGCAACGCGATAAAAATCTATTTGCCGCCGAAGCCATCACCAAAAAACAATTGGATGATTCGCAGTTTGCTTTGGAAACCGCACAAAAACAATTTGACAACAGCAGGAATGATTTGAATTCGGCTGAAAGCAGGATTGCTGTATTAAAAGCTTCTGTTGAAAAAACACAGGCCGCATTAGCAGTGAAACAGGCTAAGATCGATCAGACAAAACTGAAAATTTCTTACACAAAAATTTATGCACCGCAAACAGGACGCATTGGTAAGAAAAATGTTTCGGAAGGACAATTTATCCAGGCAGGCACACCTTTATTTTCGGTCGTGAACGACAGCACTTACTGGATCATTGCCAATTTTAAAGAAAATCAAATACGAAATTTAACTCCCGGCAAAGAAGTAAATATCGAAGTTGATGCATTACCCGATTTAAAATTAACAGGAACCATTCAAAGCTTAAGCGATGCAACAGGTGCAAGGTTTTCTTTGCTTCCACCCGATAATGCAAGCGGCAACTTTGTAAAAGTTACACAACGCGTTCCCGTAAAAATAAATATCAATGATGCCGAAAAATACAAATCGCTGTTACGTGCCGGATTAAGTGTATTTGTAAGCATCGACATAAAATAAGTGATGAGGTATAAGTTATGAATTATGAATTGTCAGGAAATAATAACCGTTCATGATTCATCAACCATCACTTATCATACATAATTCATAACTCATAATTTTTTTAATGGCTACACCAAGAGGTTTTGCAAGGGCTATTATTGTAATTACAACCGTTACTGCTGCGGTGATGGAACTGATCGATACATCGATCGTGAATGTTGCACTGAGCGACATGAGCGGCAGTCTGGGTGTGAATATAGAAGACATCAGTTGGGTAATTACAGCTTATGCCATTGCCAATGTTATCATCATTCCTTTAACAGGATTTTTGGCTGAATATTTTGGAAGAAGAAATTATTATATCGTTTCGATGATCATCTTCACTGCTGCATCGTATATGTGTGCACAGTCAACAAGTTTGGTGGAGATCATTGCATGGCGTTTTATTCAGGGTGTTGGTGGCGGTGCATTATTATCAACATCACAAGCCATTTTATTTGATGCTTTTGAACCGAAAGACCGTCCCATTGCATCGGGTTTATTTGGAATGGGCATTGTGTTAGGACCCACACTGGGACCAACTCTCGGCGGTTTCATCATCGATCATGCTTCATGGCCTTTGATATTTATGATCAATATTCCCATTGGTATCGTTGCAACTTTTCTCTCCTATACTTTTATTGAGAAAAGAGAAGGCGAAGGCAAAAAGAAAAAAGAGATCAAGATCGATTATACCGGCATTTTATTGCTGGCTGTTGGTATCGGCTGCCTGCAATTTGTTTTGGAAAGAGGCGAATCGGAAGATTGGTTTAACAGCGAAATAATACGCATCACTTCCATCATTGCATTAATTGGTGTTATTGGTTTTATTACTTACGAATTAAGCATCGATCATCCTGCTGTTAATTTAAAAGTATTGAATAACCGCAACCTTGCTTTCACTACCATCTTTACTTTTATTGTTGGATTGGGGTTATTTACTTCAGTATTTGTGTTTCCCGTTTTAGCACAAAGGGTTTTAGGATTTACTGCTTACGAAACGGGTTTAACATTACTGGCACCAACATTAATAACAGTTGTCATGATGCCTGTTATTGGTAAGATCATGAGCAAAGGTGTATCACCAATACCTTTTGTTGTTATCGGTTTTATTTTATTTGGTGCCTATTGTTATACAACTTCCATATTAAGTCTGGATGTTGGCAAATGGAATTTCTTTTTTCCGTTAGCATTAAGGGCTGTTGGTATCAGCATGGTACAGTTGCCATTAATTAATCAGGCTGTAGCCGGATTGGAACCAAAAGATTATGCATCCGGAATTTCGTTAAATAATATGATCCGTCAGTTGGGCGGCGCATTCGGTATTGCATTGGCAAATAATTATATCGCCAACCGCTATGCACAACATCGCATGGATCTGGTAAGTTCTATTCCGAATGGTTCGCCTGCATTGACCGAAAGATTAAATATTATTTCGCAGGGGCTCATCAGCAAAGGAAGCGATGTTGCAACTGCAGGAACAAAAGCATTGGCAACGGTAAATGGAATTGTTGACAGACAATCATATTATTTATCGTACTTAGATACATTCAGGTTGATTGGACTATTTTTTCTTGTTGCCATTCCGTTGGTTGCATTTTTAAGAGTGAAGAAAAAAACGGCAGCGGAAATTGCAGCAAGTATGAAAGCAGCAGCAGAATCGCATTGATGAAGAAAAAAAATTAAACACTAAAAAAAGAAAATTAAATCGTTGAGAATTGAAACATACTAAATTTTATTCGATAGCATAATTATTAAACAGTTAATTCGTGTAATTCGATTGAATTCGTGTAATAAAAAAATAAAGTAATTAAAATATAGAAAGATGAAAAAAAGTGTAACCTTCTTAACCTTATTATTAGCCGCAAATACAGTGCTGGCACAGGTTAAAGTGAATCAGGAATTGAAAAGCCTGATCACACAATCCTTTGGTTATTTTCCAAAAATAAAAGAAGTA
>JAGWPQ010000486.1 GCA_028877045.1 Bacteroidota bacterium
CAGGTAAAAAATAAAAGCGGAGAAATTTTATCGGCCGCCATTTTATTTTCAGACAATCGCCGCATCTGCAATATCATCAATGCAACAACTGATGAAGGAAAAAAAATGAATGCCAATCATTTTTTAATAGACAATATCATTCAGGAATTCGCAGGAAAAAATCTGTTGTTCGATTTCGAAGGTTCTAATATCGCCGGCGTGCAAAATTTTTACGAAATGTTCGGAAGCCTTAACCAGCCTTACTTTCACTGGCATTACAATAATTTACCGTGGCCATTACGTTTATTCAAACACTGATCTTTCTTCCAATATTTTTTCGGCAATGACCAAATCGATCGGTCTTGTAATTTTTATATTGTTGTATTCGCCTTCAATTAAAAATATTTCTTTGCCCGATGCTTCCACAACCGTTGCTTCATCGGTAAATGCATGATTGAATTCCTGTTCAAATGCAGGCAAAATGATTTCGCTGGTAAATGTTTGCGGTGTCTGGATCATGCGAATGGTATCTCTGTCGGCAACAACTGTTTTTTCGCCATCGGCAATTCTGATACTATCCGATGCTGCAACCGCAGGTACCGCGCTTCCTTTTTCAATCGCCTGCTCATAACATTTCTTTATCAGATCCTTGCTCACCAGGCATCTTACGGCATCATGAACAAATACAACCGATTTATCTTTAATTGCTTTCAATCCGTTTTGAACCGAATGAAATCGGGTAACACCACCGCTGATTATTTGTATGCGGTCTTTATTTGCAAAGGAATTTCTTAACTCAATGCCACTTTCCAAATGTGCCAAAGGCAATACCAAAATAATTTGCATATCGTCGTAAGCCGATAAAAAAGTGTTGATGCTATACCACAACACAGGCTTTCCTCTTAACATTAAAAACTGCTTTGGTGTGTCAGCGCCCATTCTCTGGCCCATGCCACCGGCAACAATTACGGCAAACTTTTTCATTTGGTAAAAATAAAGACTTGTTATTTAAAAACATTACTTTTACCTACAATTAAAGATTGCAACATTGCAGCCCGATTATCCAAATAAAATTTTCTCCGACAAACGCAGCAACTATATTTTGTTGGTTGTTACGCTTGCCATCGATTCGCCGGCTTACTAATTTTTCAAATTATTTTTTTGTTACCAACAGCATAACAAGCATGATGCTTTAGTTGCCCCTGATTCTTTCAGTGAAAGAATCGCACTCTTGTACGTTCTGTTCTTTATTCAACAAAAAAAATTGTCACACTGCGCTTGTCGAAGCCAATTTAATTGTCGTTCCATCACACTTTGACAAGCTCTGTGTGACAAAGAAAATTAAACCCCTTAAAAAACATATCATGTCAAAAAAAACAACAACACTCAAACGTTCGTGGGCCGAACCATTTAAAATAAAAATGGTGGAGCTTCTTAAAATGACCACACCCGAACAACGCCTCAAATGCATTGCTGCTGCGGGTTACAACACTTTTCTTTTAAAATCGGAAGATGTTTACATCGATCTGCTGACCGATAGCGGCACCAACGCCATGAGCGACAGGCAATGGGCAGGATTAATGCTCGGCGATGAAGCTTATGCGGGCAGTCGTAATTTTTATCATCTCGAAAATGCCGTTAAAAAATTCTATGGTTATAAATATTTGGTTCCAACACACCAGGGTCGCGGTGCCGAAAATATTTTATCGAAATGTATGATCAAACCCGGTGATATCATTCCGGGCAATATGTATTTTACCACTACACGTTTGCATCAGGAATTGGCAGGTGGCATTTTTCAGGATGTAATTATTGATGAAGCACACGACTCTTTTAATCTGCATCCGTTCAAAGGAAATGTGGATCTCAATAAAGTGGAAGCACTCATTAAACAACATGGCGCTGCAAAAATTCCATACATCTGTGTAGCCACAACAGTTAACATGGCAGGCGGTCAACCTATTGCTTTGGAAAATTTAAAAGCATTAAGAAAGTTGACTGAAAAGCACGGCATCAAAATCATTCTCGACATGACACGTGTTGCAGAGAATGCCTATTTCATTCAGCAACGCGAAAAAGGTTATGCCAATAAATCCATTGCTGCCATTGTAAAAGAAATATGTTCGTTAACTGATGGAGCAACCATGAGTGCAAAGAAAGATGCACTCGTAAACATTGGCGGTTTCCTGGCAGTGAATGATAAAAAAGTTTTTGAAGAAGCTAGAAATATGGGACGTCCAAGGTCTCCACTCTCTAGAGAACTTTGTTTCTGTCGTTGAGCTTGAGCTGTATGGCATAACAGAACTGACCATGATCTCCAATCTTCCAAAATTACAAAAGCTTACAATCAAGTATTGCCCAAAGCTCGAGACGCTGCAGCAGATGGCTGCACTCCGGAGACTCGAGCTGAGAGTTTTCAGCTCGGAAAATCAACTTCCGGTCTACCTGCAAACTGTGAAGCCTAGTCATTTGCAGCTGACGTGCAACCTAG
>JAGWPQ010000487.1 GCA_028877045.1 Bacteroidota bacterium
CCAATCCTGCATGGTGCCATCCAATTTTATGGCGACGTGTCGAAGCACATAAAGCTGCAAACCCTTCTGTAAAAATTATTATTGTAGATCCGCGTAAAACAGATACTTGTTCTATTGCCGATCTGCATTTACAAATCAATCCGGGAACTGATATTGTTTTAAATCATGCCATCGGCAGAGTGTTGATTGAAAGCGGTAATATCGATTTCCCTTTTATTAAAAATCATACAGAAGGGTTTGATCAATACAAAGAAATTGTTTTAAAACGCACTATTAAAAGTGCCGCTGCTGCCTGCGGTATTAAAGAAGCAGATATTTATTTAGCAGCAAAATATATTGGCGATGCAAAAGGTTTTATAACCATGTGGACGATGGGCTTAAACCAAAGTGCTGTTGGTGTAAATAAAAATGTAAGCCTGATCAATCTTAATTTAATTACCGGACATATTGGTAAACCGGGCTCGGGTCCCTTATCATTAACAGGTCAGCCAAATGCAATGGGCGGCAGAGAAGTAGGCGGCTTATCAAATATGTTGCCTGCACATCGCAACCTAAATAATGCTGCACACAGAGATGAAATGCAGGTCTTTTGGGGAGGAAATAAGATCTCTGAAAAGCCCGGCCTTACTGCAACAGAAATGTTTGATGCGTTGAATGATGGAAGTTTAAAAGCCATCTGGATCATTTGTACCAATCCATTAATTAGTTTGCCAAACGTTCGTATTGCAGAGCAGGGATTAAAGAATGCAAAGTTTGTAGTGGTACAGGATATCAGCAACAAATTAGAAACATTACAATATGCCGATGTTGTTTTGCCTGCTGCAACATGGGCCGAGAAAGAAGGAACGATGACCAATTCTGAACGTCGTATCAGTTATCTTAATAAAATTATTGATGCTCCCGGAGAAGCATTGCCCGATACAGAAATCATTTGCCGCTTCGCAAAAAAAATGGGCTATCATGGTTTTGATTTTGAAGATAATGCAGCAGTGTATAAAGAACATGCAGCATTAACTGCCGGGACAAATATCGATATCAGTGGATTGAATTATGATATCCTCAAAGAAAAAAAATCTGTTCAATGGCCGTTTACAAAGGACGAAAAAAATAAAGGCATTGAACGTTTGTTTACCGATAAGATATTTTTCACAGCATCTGCCAAAGCCTTTATTCATGCGGTTCCCGATACACTAACCAGTGAAATGCCTGATGAAACTTTCCCGTTAATTCTAACAACAGGAAGGATACGCGATCAGTGGCATACAATGAGCCGTTCGGGGAAAGTGAATAAATTAAAGCAACATATATCTGAAGCTTTCATTGAAATAAACCCCGTTGATGCAGAAAAAATATTGATTGATGAAAATGATCTGGTAACTGTAAAGTCGCGACGCGGCGAAGTACGACTGAAAGCAAAAATTACAACTACCATTAAAAGAGGTGTTGTTTTTTTGCCCATGCATTGGGGCAAAATTTTAGGAAATGATTTAAACAGGGCCAATAATGTTACCAGCGATCTTATTGATCCTGTTTCAAAAGAGCCCGATTTTAAATTTTGTGCAGTAAGTGTAGAAAAATATAAAAAACCTCAGCAAAAAATTATTGTTATTGGCGCAGGCGCAGGTGCATTTGGTTTTGTAAAATCGTACAGGACCTTAAATACAGAAGATGAGATTGTTATTTTCAGCAAAGAAAATTTTCCGTTTTATAACCGCGTAATGTTACCGGATTATATCAACGGCACACAGCAATGGGAGCAGTTGATTAAAATGCGTGATGAAGAAGAAAATTATTTTA
>JAGWPQ010000488.1 GCA_028877045.1 Bacteroidota bacterium
GATAAAAATTTAGAAAGTACCGGACAAACAGCTACTGAAGTAATGAAAAATATTCCTTCGGTTAATGTTGATATTGATGGTAATGTTACGTTGCGTAATGCCACACCAATTATTTTTATTGATGACAGACCTACCACTTTAACGCTTGATCAGATACCTGCAGACATCATCGAAAAAATTGAAGTTATTACCAACCCATCTGCAAAATATGATGCATCGGGTGGGAATGCAGGTATCATTAATATCATCCTCAAAAAAAATAAAAAGGTTGGTTATAATGGTGGTGTGAGAGCCGGTACCGATTCGTACGGAAAACTTAATGGCGGTGGTGATTTTAATTTAAGAGAAGGAAAAATAAATGCATTTATTAATGCCAATTATAACCAACGAAAATTTGTTTCAACAGGAACTACTGAACAAAATAATTTCTTTAATCCGCCCAGCAATGCCAATTCCACGAGCGATGCCAATAATAATGGTGAATTTAAATTTATAAGAGGCGGATTAGATTTTTTGGCCGATAACAGAAATACATTTACGGTAGCCGGCAGTTATGTACGAGGACATTTTAATTCAGTTAACAACTTCAATACCGATTCTCTTATTAATGCTGCTAATGTGGCTTATAATCAAAGCAGCAGTTATAGTGACCGCAATTTTGAAAACACAGGTGGTCAATTGGGATATAAACACAATTTCGCTAAAAGCGGTCATAATTTAACCGCTGATTTCAACTATAATTCAAGTGATAATAATAGTTCATCCAATAATGGTACTTATACTTATTATCCCAATTCAACCGTACAAAAACAAAACCCGCTATTACAACAAACTTTCACGCAGGGATATAATAAATTTTATACCATTCAATCAGATTATGAAAATCCCATCAGCGATACAAAAAAATTCGAAGCCGGTGTAAGAGCCGCTGTAAGGGATTTTGGCAATAACAGTACACAAACAAAATACAATGCAGCTACCGGTGTATATGATGTAATACCCGCAATCAGCAATAATTATAAATTCAACGATCAGGTGTATGCCGCATACGTGAACTATGGTTTTAAATTAAAAAAGTGGAATTACCAATTGGGTTTAAGAGTTGAAAGTTCCAGCTATACCGGTACATTATTAGATAATAAAGGAGCCGATTCGTCAACTTTTTCTGTAAAATATCCTGTAAGTTTATTTCCAAGTGCATTTGTTACTTATAAATTAACCGATAAGCAAGATCTGCAGATCAATTATTCAAGAAGAGTAAACAGGCCCAACTTTTTTCAGTTAATGCCATTCCCCAATTATTCCAATTATCCGATAATGGTAACGCAGGGTAATCCCGGTTTAAATCCCGAGTTTACCAACTCTTTAGAATTGTCTTACAATAATGCGTATAAACCCAATGCCAATTTTTTAGCAACAGCATATTTTAAATATACTACCAACTTAATTACCCAATATATTTACAGAGGTAAAGACGCGCTGAACCCCAATACAAGCGACAGCATTTATTATTCAACGTTTGTAAATGCCAATAGCGGTGTTTCGTATGGTCTGGAATTGACCAATAAAATACCGGTAGTTAAATGGTGGGAACTATTGTTAAACGTTAATTTGTTCAGCTCAAAAATAAATGCCTCCAGTATCAATACCAATACAGGCTCATCCAATATTAGTTTAGCCACCAATTCTATTGTAAGCTGGTTTGGAAAAATAAATAATACTTTTAAAATAGCAAAAGGATATTCCATTCAGTTAAGCGGTTATTATCAGTCCAAAACAGTGTTACCGCAAAACAATACAGGTGGCGGTGGCGGACCTTTTAATCAGGTGCAAACAACAGCACAGGGATATCTTTTAGCAAGATATGATGTTGATATGGCTTTCAGAAAAGACTGGACATGGAAGAAAGGTCAAAGCGGTTCTTTAACACTTAGCATGAATGATATTTTCAGAACGGGATATCAAAAATCGTATGCAGAGCAGATTGGATTATTCAATCAAAATACCGAACGCCTGATGAACCCGCAAGTATTACGATTAACTTTCAGTTATCGTTTCGGCAAGTTCGATCCTAATTTATTTAAACGCAAGAACACAAAAGCCGATCAAAATAATAATGTAGATATGATGAATTAAAATAAAACTATTTTAAATAAACGAGAGCTGCATATTGCGGCTCTTTTTTATTTTGTTTACGGCTGCAAACCTTTGTGGAGCTGAGGTCGCACTCTTGTACGTTCTGAGCTACGAGGAGCGAGCCATGAGCTTTGAGCTGAAAATCGTGGCTGAATGCGTCAAACAGCTCATAACTATCCTCAGTTGAAATGTGCTATGCAACAGGCGATGCCATAAAATACTGCTGCCGGTAAAATAAAATCATAAATATTTCATACAACCAATTTTATAATATCCAAAATAAAATTGTACCTCTTATCTTTATCAGGATTTTATGAAATATCTATTACTTTTTACTATTATACTATTTATTTCCTGTAGTGGCGGCACGCATCAATTTGCCAAAGCCGAAAATGCGTTGGATGCAGGCCGCGAATTCATTGATGCCATTTTAAAAGGCAATTTCGAAAAAGCAAATTTTTATATGCTGAATGATGAAGCAAATAAAAAACTGTTACTGGGGTATCAAACAAAATATAATTTGCAAAGCAGGGAAGAAAAGTTGGGTTTGAACCAATCGGAAATAATTATTCTACAGGTTGAGGATGTAAGCGATAAAGAAACTATTATTAATTACAGCAATTCGTTCGATAAAATCAAACACAAAATAAAAGTGATAAATAAAAACGGCGACTGGTTTGTAGATTTTAAATATACATTTGACGGTAATTTATGACACTCAAAAATTTTATATTAGTTGCTGTTGGCGGATCAATTGGTTCGGTGCTGCGGTATTTATTTGCAGTTACCATAAAGCATGAATACTTTCCTTTTTCAACTTTTATTGTAAATATCCTGGGTTCGTTTATCATTGGCCTCATCATGGGCATTGCCTCTAAACATGCGGGTTTTGGCGAATGGCGTTTGTTTCTGGCAACGGGTATCTGCGGCGGCTTTACAACGTTTTCTTCTTTTTCGTGGGAATCGATCAATCTGCTGGAACAACAACGTTATTTGTCTTTTACATACTATCTTACAGGAACTTTATTCTTAGGTCTAACGGCCACATTAATTGGTTATTTGATCATTAAACAATTTTGATATGATGACAGTATTACATCCATGGCACGGCGTACATTACGGAGAACATGCACCAAGAACAGTAAATGCAATTATAGAAATTCCACAAGGAAGCCGTTGCAAATTTGAACTGGATAAACCCAGTGGTTTATTAAGATTGGACAGAGTTATTTACTCTTCGTTTTATTATCCTGTTAATTACGGATTTATTCCGCAGACGTATGGCGATGATAAAGATCCACTGGATATTTTGGTATTAACCTCATTGCCCGTTGTTCCGTTAACCTTGATGGAAGCAAAAGTAATTGGTGTGATGCAGATGATCGACAGCGGTGATTCGGACGATAAAATTATTGCCGTTGCAGCAACAGATCCAAGTGTAAATCATTACAATAATATTGAAGAATTGCCTGCGCATTTTTTAAACGAATTGCGCCATTTCTTTGAAGAGTATAAAGCCTTGGAAAACAAGACAGTTGTTGTAGAAGATTTCAGCGATAAGGTTACAGCCTTAAAAGTTATTGAAGAAGCTATTCAATCGTATAAAGAAAACTTTTTAAATAAATAAAATTGAAAAAAATGAATTTAACGATAATGATGATGGTGATCCTCTTACTTATTGGATTATTTTCCGGCGCATTAAGTGGCATGATTGGCGTTGGTGGCGGCATTGTTATCGTTCCTGCATTGGTTTATTTCCTTGCATTCAGTCAAAAAGAAGCACAGGGAACATCTTTGGGAATATTATTATTACCTGTCGGGATTTTAGGTGTTATTCAATATTACAAACAGGGTCAGGTTGATCTGCGCGTTGTATTAATTGTATCGCTTGCATTTTTGGCCGGCAATTATTTCGGAAGCAAATTAGCATTGTCGTTACCCGATAAAACGCTCAAGAAAATATTTGCCGTTATATTGGTAATTGTTGCTGTTAAGATCTTTTTTTTCGACACCGCAAAAAAAGAGCCGGTACACACGCCCGTTTCTAACAATGTTGAAAACTCGAAAACTTAGGTTTGGTAAAATAAACGGCAACCCTATCTTTGCAAAAACCTAAATAAATAGAAATGGAAGAAACACAAAAATCAACCGGAAAATATTGGATCTATTTTATTATATGGTCAGTAATATTAGTAACCATGTTGTATTTGCCGCAATACCGTCAGTTTTTTTGGTTGGCATTACCCGGCACCGCTACTTCTTTTGCTAAGGCAATGGATATAATCTAAAAAAAATCCTGATCGTTTTATACCATAAGCCCCGCAATTTTGTTGCGGGGCATTATTATTTATATCGTTTGATGATGCGCAAACGATGCGTTCTTTCACCTGTATCGGTGCTGATGATCCTGAC
>JAGWPQ010000489.1 GCA_028877045.1 Bacteroidota bacterium
TATCAAAGATTTCTTGTGGAAATATTTTAAGCCCAATACCATCATCATTGGTTATGATCACCGTTTTGGCAAGGGGCGTGAAGGCGATTATCATTTAATGGATCAATATGCAGGCTCATTAGGTTTTACGGTAAAAGAAATTCCCGAACAACTGATAAATGAAATTATTGTCAGCTCTACAAAAATCCGCGAATCATTACTGAAGAGCGATATTGATACTGCCAATAAATTTTTAGGCTATGATTATTTTTTTGAAGGCATCGTGATCCAGGGAAATAAGTTAGGACGTACCATCGGTTATCCGACTGCCAATCTGCATATCGAGAGTGAAGAAAAATTAATTCCGGGTAACGGAGTGTATGCGGTTAGAGTTGATGGGTCATGGCAAACAGGTGATAGTAACGGCGCTGCCATGAACCATTCGTCATCAACTATGAACTCTTTCGGAGGCATGATGAACATTGGCGTTCGCCCAACTGTTGATGGGAAAAAGAGAATGATAGAAGTAAATATTTTTGATTTTGATGAAGATATTTACGGGCACACTTTACGTGTGCATGTAAGCCATTATATCCGCGGCGAAGTAAAGTTTAATGGCTTGGATGAATTAAAAGAACAATTATTTAAAGATAAAGTTTCGGCAAAAGAAAAGCTGCGCTAATACTATATTGTATTCCTGATTGAACAGATCGCTAAAATTATTTTCACAAATAAAAACAGAAATATGAATAAGTATAAAGCAATAATCTGTTTTCTGTTTTTCATCGGGTTCAATAAGGCTGTATTCTCTCAATCTGTTTTAAAAGGATTAAAATTTTCATCAGACTCACTCTCCATCAAGCAATTTATCGTTACTGATGAAAAACAAATTGATATTTCCACTCCCCTTTTAAGTTTTGTATTGAATGGAAAATTGAATTATTCTGATGCAAAAGAAAATTATAAAAACAAAATAGATATCCATTTATCGGCATACAAAAAAACAAAATTTGGTATCAGCGCCATCATCAGTTTCACTAACACAAGTTTAGATACAATTCAATTGGAAAATGTAGTTCCGCTTGGAGAAAATGCGCACCATGTCTATATCACCGGAAAAGGCAAACACGAATTATCACGCACCTATCTTTTTATTCCGGGCAAACAACCGGTTAATGTAATTGTACCCGATGATGCATGGGACTTAGGTTTCTGCTCTATCAATGATACTAAAGAAAATATTCAGCTTACAGCTTTGGTGAGGCGCAACAGGACATCCATCAAAAAAGGAAACAGAACACGTTTTGAAACAAATTTATTTCCCGGTGGTTCGGTAGAATATAATTTATATATCGAAACTGTTACCGGCGATTGGCATGCAGCATTAGAACTGATGTTTCAGAAACGAATGGTGTATGACATTGAAAATTTCGACAACAATTTATTTGAAAGAAAAGATCTGCAGTGGATACGGCATTCATATGTAAGTCATTTAATGATGAACTGGGATAAAAATTATTATGACTACGGGGATAAACAATTTCATATCGACGATTTTATTGAGCGTGGAAAAAAATTATATGGTGGCGATGATTTTATCGGTATCTGGCCAACATGGCCAACATTGGGCTTAGACCAACGCAATCAATTTGATTTGTTCAACGACTTGCCCGGCGGTACCATTAAAATAAAAAAGATCGCAGAAGAATGTCGCAGCAAAAACACAAAATTATTTGTGTGTTATAATCCATGGGATGAAAGTACCCGCAATGAAAATCATTTTGAAGGCATA
>JAGWPQ010000490.1 GCA_028877045.1 Bacteroidota bacterium
ATGTTTCAGAAACACACCCGAATTACAATCATTCGATTCTTTAAGTCATCATGGCAATGAAATTTGTTTTTGCTCTATCGGCGATGCAGCTACAAGTGAAGGACATTTTTGGGAAACCATTAATGCTGCCGGTGTTTTGCAGGTTCCGTTAGCAGTTTTTGTTTGGGATGATGGCTATGGAATTTCGGTTCCTACAACTTATCAAACAACAAAAGGTTCTATTTCGGCTGCATTGGAAGGCATGCAAAAAAATGGCAGTTCAAATGGTATCAATATTTATAAGGTAAAGGCATGGGATTATGCCGGTATGTGTGAAGTGTTTGAATCGGGCTTGCAAAAAATGCGTGAAACACATACGCCTGCTTTATTTCATGTGGAAGAAATGACTCAGCCGCAAGGTCATTCAACTAGTGGAAGCCACGAAAGATATAAAGATCCCAAACGTTTGGAATGGGAACGCGAATGGGATTGTATTAAAAAATTCAGGGAATGGATCGTTGCAAATAATATTGCCACACATGAAGAATTAAATGCAATTGATTATGAAGCGAAAGATTATGTGCGAGATGCAAAAGCAAAAGCATGGGAGAAATTTTTAGCACCTATCAAAGAACAGGTTGCTGCGACAGCCGAATTGATCAAGTCGATTGTGGTGAGTGATATGGATACTTACAATTACATTCAACAATTAGCAACCGAATTACAAAATAATGTTGAACCGTTGCGAAGAGATGTGATGCGTACTTTATCGTTGACAATGGAAGCTGCACCTTATTCTCCATCCATTCCCGAAATACAATCATTCTACGATAAATTATTACAGGAGAATAAAAATTTATACGATTCTCATTTGTATAATGAAGGCCCGAAAAGTGCCATGAATATAGAAGTGATAAAACCTTTGGTTCAATTTGATGCACCAACTATAAACGGTTACGAAGTATTGAATAAATATTTTGATTCACTGTTCCAGCACAATCCGCTGGTGTTTGCATTTGGAGAAGATGTTGGACAAATTGGTGATGTGAATCAGGGCTTCGCAGGATTACAATTAAAACACAGTACCGATAGGATCTTTGATACAGGTATTCGGGAACTCACCATCATGGGACAAGCCATAGGCATGGCTTTGCGGGGATTGCGGCCTATTGCCGAAATCCAATACTTAGATTATTTATTGTATGGTTTGCAGCCATTAAGCGATGATGCTGCTACCACACATTTCCGTACAAAAGGACAACAAAGTTGCCCGATCATTATTCGTACACGCGGTCACCGCCTCGAAGGTATTTGGCATAGCGGCAGCCCGATGGGAATGATCATTAATGCCTTGCGTGGAATGTATGTTTGTGTGCCGCGCAATATGGTGCAGGCTGTTGGCATGTACAATACTTTATTAAAAAGCAATGATCCTGCATTGGTGATTGAATGTTTGAATGGTTATCGCTTAAAAGAAAAATTACCTGCTAATTTATTGGAGTTTAATGTACCTCTTGGTATTCCTGAAATTATAAAAGAAGGAAATGATATTACTGTTGTTTCGTACGGTTCAACTTTGCGCATCATTCAGGATGCAGCCGAACGTTTGGAACGTTATAATATCAGTTGCGAAATTGTGGATGTACAAACTTTATTGCCATTCGATATTCATCATATCATTCTCGAATCATTAAAGAAAACAAACCGGATTATTTTTATTGATGAAGATGTTCCGGGTGGTGCTTCGGCTTACATGTTTAATAAAGTAATGGAAGAACAGGGCGGTTATCAGTGGCTGGATGTTGCCGCAAGAACCATTACCGGTAAGGATCACAGACCATCGTATGGAAGTGATGGCGATTATTTCAGCAAGCCAAATGCCGAAGAAATATTCAATACCATTAAACAAATGATGAATGAATAATAGTAGTTGGTTACTGTATTTTTTTAAATTACTTGCGTGCTTTGTATTTAAAACCAGACTTTTCTGTTATTGCTTTCGCAAGGAATTGTACGTTCATAATTTTTTCGGCATCATATTCTGTGATCGAAATGCTCCAGTTATTTTCAATATTATTTAAAAGATATGCCACTTCCCAATCTGCCAAATCTAAATCTATTTTTAGATTAGTTTCTGGAGTAAAGTTCACATTAGTAATATTTAAATTATCCTTTAAAAACTTCTGAATTTTATGGATTATCGCTTTCATGGTTTAAAATTTAATCTTACCCATTCAATGAATGATGTGCTGTTTTAAAAACCTATACTATATCTATAGTGCTTGTACAATTTTTATAGTTTGCTCTATACCTAATTATACTTCCTGCTGATTGCAGATTGTTTAAAAAGTTTGTATGATTTTTATTGGAACTGTAAGCTCCCCTTGTAAACATTATACGGTAACCACTGTCGTTACTTGCTACTATAGATTTGCCCTGAATTGATGTTAGTGAAGTTTGTTTTGAAAGATCATACTGGAAATAAATGGTTCGAATAATATTATAGTACATTAAAAATTGTTTAAGTGTTATAATACAGGCTGTATCAATAATTATAAAGTATCATAAAATTTTTTTGCTTCCTCTAATGCTTCTGTACAAATAAATTTTAATGCCGAAAAATTTTGCTGAAAGTCTTTATCGGAGATATTTTGTAATTCTATCACATCTAAATAAGGCAGCAATAATTCATTTATTCCCATCACAGAAACAGATGTTTTCATATTATGCGCAATCTGTTGCATTTTAATTATTTCATGTTGCTGCCATGTTGTTTCAATTGCCTGTAGATCTTCAGGGATAGCTTCGATAAATTGGGCTGTTACCGTTTTTTCGTATTCAATATTCCCGTTGCTCACTTCTTTCATATAATTCAAATTGATGTATTTAAATGCACCCGGATCTGTTTTTATATCTGAGCTATTTGAAGGTCCCGGAAACCTTTTTAGCTGTGTATATTGTACAATTAATTGTAGTAGTAATTCTTCTCTTAAAGGTTTTGATATATAATCTGTCATTCCAAAACTTAAACATTTTTCTCTTTCTCCTGCTAATGCATGAGCGGTCATTGCAATGATTGGAGTTTTTAATTTTAAAAGATCTCTTATTTGTTTGGCGGTTGTATAGCCATCCATCTGTGGCATTTGAATATCCATTAATACAAGATCATACTTCTTTATTTTTATTTTTTCAATTGCTTCAACTCCGTTTTTTGCCAGATCGTATTCTAAGTGCCAAGATTTAAAAAAGTGTTTAATAAGGCTTTGATTAATTGTATTATCTTCTACAACCAGCACGCAAACATTTTCAAAATTTGGTTTTGCTGCAAAATCTTTTTCATTTATAAGCTTATTGTCGAATTGTTCTAAACATATTTTATATGGAATCATAATATTAAAAGTTGTTCCTTTCCCTATTTCACTTTCTACATCAATGTTTCCATCTTGCAGTAACACAAGGTCTTTCACAATGGAAAGTCCCAACCCGGTTCCGCCATACTTGCGTGTGATAGAATCTTCTGCTTGTTGAAATCTGTCAAATATCTGGTTCAATTTATTTTTTTCTATACCAATACCTGTATCACTTACAGTAATCCCCACATTAATATGGGCATCAATTTTTTCCTGATTTGTAATTTTTAAAGTAATGCTTCCTCTTTGAGTAAATTTTAATGCATTACTAATTAGATTAATTAAAATCTGTGTTAAACGGGTAGTGTCTCCTTCTAATATATCAGGCAATGTTTTATCAATATCAACTATAAATTGCAATTGTTTTTCAGAGGCATTAGCTCTAAACATTGTTTCAACTGAATGCACCAAGCCGCGAATACTGAAAGGAACAGGCTCAATTCTAATCATGCCGGCTTCTATCTTCGACAAATCAAGAATATCGTTTATTATCATTAATAGATTTTCGCTTGAGTGCCTAATGGTTTCAACATATTCTTTTGATGTATCATCCATTTTTTTCTGCTTCAGCAAATTTGTGAAACCAAGAATAGCATTCATAGGTGTACGAATTTCATGGCTCATATTTGCCATAAAGTTTTCTTTTATCTGTGCCGTTTCTCTTACTTTTTTCTCCGTGACATTTAGTGCATGAATTAATTTATTTTGCTTTATGATTGTTATAATAATTATCCAAAATAAAATTGCTCCGCAAAAGAGCACAAAAACAATCAGTGTTGTTCCAAAACTCAAAGCCTTTTTACCGCTTTGATTAATGGAGGAAGTTATCTTTGCAAGAAGTTGTTGTCTTGAATTTTCGATTTTTCTGGTTACCAGTCTTATCGAGTCGTCCAGTTGCTTTGATCTGTTTATCACAAATGCTGATTCTGCTCTATTATTTAGCAATAAACGCATTGTATCCAGCGCATCTTTACTAAAAAATAATTTTTTGTGAACCAATAAATCTAAAGTACCAATATATTTTACCGAACTATCGTCATCAGATATTTTATGCAGGTTGTCAATATCATATTGCACCATTTTTGTTTTTGCTTCAACATCTTTCAGGTTAGCAGAATCTTTTGAAGTAAATACACCCGATAGATTATTTTCTGCCTGTACAATATCCCTGTTTAATTCTCTTAAATTATTGGCTACACCAATTTCAGCTAATACTTTTTCATTTCCGTCGATTAAAGAATTTATATTTTTTGCTGAATTGTATTGTATGTAAATCAGTAACACATTTCCTGCAATAAATGCTACAATTAAAAAATAAATAATTCTTTTATTGTTCATTGCTAAAAATGTTTGGGTTTATTTTGTTCGACATTATTTACATTCCGTTGGAAAGTTTAAGATACTGCAACGGAAAGTAAATGAGTATTAAAACATCAACAAATATTGCTGTTATTATAAAAAAGAATATAAATCCGAAAACTCCTGTGCCTATTAACTTCAATAATAAGAGCATACCTATTATTAAGTTGACTGTTTTGGTGAAAAATAATTGGATATAATTGATTTTCATTGTTTTAAAAAATAAGCTCCTGTAAAAACAGGAGCCGGTTACCAAAACTAACTGCTTATGAAAAAATCTGTATGAGACACTTTTTGATTTGTTTGTAACACAAAACTATAACCTCGTAAATGGGTATATAATTATTAATCGTTCAATAGGCATTTTTAGTCGTTGAAAAACCGAATAGTATAGTTAAACAATAAAATAAATGCTGTTGCTGCTGTTAATCGAAGGGTAAAAATCAAAGGATGTTCAATTGTTTATTTAATACCGAGCGATATGCATCTGCAACCGGTAAAGATTTTCCATTTACAATTAATGTTCCGTCCTCGATGGTATCAATTTTATTTAAAGCAACAATATAGGAACGATGTACCCTGAAAAATTTCTTTGATGGGAGTCTTTCTTCAATTGTTTTTAAGGTTGTATGAATTGCGTAAAATTTTTGAAACGTATGTAATTTTACATAATCGCCCATTGCCTCTGCAAAAAGAATATCTTCTAATTTAAGTTTTCTAACAATATTAGAGTCTCTGATAAAAATAAATTCATCAGCATTTAATTTCACTTCTTCATTTTTGCTTGAAAGAATTTCCCGGACTTTTTCAATAGCCGAAATAAAACGCGATGGTGTTACAG
>JAGWPQ010000491.1 GCA_028877045.1 Bacteroidota bacterium
CTACAATGCTCAGCAACGAGTATAGCTGTATAAATTTACGCATATTCATAGTTTTATATTATTTCCGTTAAGGGCAATAAAATAATAAACTCAGATCCTTCTCCTTCTTTTGTTTCCACTTTCAATTCACCGCCATGTGCTTTTACAATATCATAACTTAGACTCAATCCCAATCCTGTTCCCTGTCCTGTTGGCTTGGTAGTAAAGAATGGTTGAAATATTTTTTCTTTAATGGATTCCGGAATTCCGTTGCCATTATCTTTTACACAGATCAAAATTTTATTATCAATTTTTTTTGTACTTACTGAAACATTTGGAAGATAATGTTCAATTCCGGATTTCTTTTTTTCATCCACTACATAAAATGCATTGGTAATTAAATTGAGGATTACTCTTCCAATATCTTGAGGAATGATATTAACCATGCCGATACTTTCATCAAAATCTGTTTTCATACTGGCATTAAATGATTTGTCTTTTGCTCTTAAGCCATGATAAGCCAATCGTAAATATTCATCTGCTAACGCATTAATATTTGTTGGTTCTTTTATACCACTGCTGCTTCGACTATGTTGCAACATACCTTTTACAATTGCATCAGCACGTTTACCGTGGTGATTAATTTTTTCTTCATTATCCGAAACATCTTTTGCAATTGATTTTACTTCATCATAATTTCCTTTCTGAATTTCTTCATTCATTTCTGCAAGCAATTCTTTATTCACCTCCGAAAAATTATTGACGAAGTTTAAAGGGTTTTGAATTTCGTGTGCAATGCCTGCGGTTAACTCTCCGAGACTTGCCATTTTTTCGGATTGAATAAGCTGGGATTGTGTAGATTTTAAATTATGCAGCGTTGCTTCTAAAACAACATTCGTTTTTTGTTTTTGTTTGTTATTTCTATAAAGAATGAAAGCCACAATAATCACTCCGGTTATGATTGAAATAAAACCATACATCCTTATTTTGTTTTCGAATTGCTGTTTTGCAATGGCAATTTCCTGTTCTCTTTGCTGCTCTGCTAATGCCATATTCTGGATCTGCCTGCTGTTCTCATCATTATAAAGGGTTTTATAGGCTTCAAAACCGATCTGCTGATAATGATAGGCAGAGTCGATATTTTGATTTTTTTGGAAATATTCTGTAATTAAACCACTGGATTCTGATATAAAAGGTAAGAATCCTTTGTCCAATGCAGTACGCAGACATAATCTGGCATATATTAAACTGGAATCAGCCATTCCCTTTTTATTGAAATATCTGGCAAGGCCAATGGTGGTGGCACAGTAATTCTGGTACTCAATTGAGACAGTTGTAAAATAGACATAACTACGTCGGAGGTAATTTATCGCAAGGCTGTCTTTCCCCAGTTGATCGTAGATCATGCCAAGATCATTCAATACACCGCCATAAACATTTTCTTCATTGCCATAAAATTTTACCGCCAATTTGTACGACTGATCAGCATAATATTTGGAGGAATCATTTTGCTGCTGCAATAAATAGGCGAGCGAAAGATCATCATAAATAAAAATTTTGATAAAGGGATTTTTTTCACCATAATATTTTGCTTTATAAAAATATTCTATCGCTCTTTTAAGATCTTTTGTTTCTTCGAAAGTGTGTGCTATCTGATATAATGAGTTTTCTATAGCAGCACTGTCTTTCTTTTCCTCATTAGCACGTAATATGGTAAATAAAATCTGGAGTGCTTTTGGATAGTTACCCATATCAGTAGCAGATTGTGCAAAAATTGCCATAAATCTCAATGAGTCCAATTTATTGTCACGGCTTATTGAAAGCATCCGCTCATAATTGGTGAAAAATGAATCTTTTTCAAAAAAGCCATTCTCTGTACTGATATATGTTCTCAATACCAAAATTTCCTGGTCGGCAAAATGGTATTGTCTTGATTTATAAAGTGCTTCCTTCAGAAGTAAATGAGCGCTGTCCTTCTTAAGATATTTTGAATTTACAAGTGCTAATTGTCTCAAACAAAGTATTTCCTGTTTTAGAAATCCTTTTTCACGTGCTATAGCCAGGGCACTTCGATATACTTTAAAGGCAGTGTCATTTTTTTGGAGAATGAACTGGCAATGTGCCCCTAATTCCAGTAGTGTTGCTACTTTTATAGAATCAGACGGAGTCGTTGCCAGCAATGCTTTCAGGCTATCTGTTTTAAAATCCTGCCCTTTTAGTTTGGTAAGTATAAGCAACATGATCAGTAAACTCCAAGATATTTTTCTCATAATTATATATTAGTATTTGGTAAAACTATTGTGAATGAAGTCCCATCGTTTTCCCTTGTTTCTACTTTCAATTCACCGCTATGTGCTTTTACAATATCATAACTTAGACTCAATCCCAATCCTGTTCCCTGTCCTGTTGGCTTGGTAGTAAAGAAGGGTTGAAATATTTTTTCTTTGATAGTATCAGGAATTCCATTGCCATTATCTTTCACAGAAATCAAAACCTTATCAACGGTTTTTTTTGTACTTACAGTAACCGTTGGTTCATAATTTTCAATACCTGATTTCTTTTTTTCATCTACAGCATAAAATGCATTATTAATTAAATTTAAAACTACTCTTCCAATTTCTTGAGACTGAATATTAATGCTACCAATGCTTACATCGAAAGATGTTTCAAATTTTGCATTGAAAGATTTGTCTTTAGCTCTCAACCCATGATAAGCCAATCTCAAATACTCTTCGCACAAAGCATTGATGTCAGATGGTTCTTTTTGGCCTGAACTAGTTCGACTGTGTTGCAGCATTCCCTTTACAATTGCCGCTGCACGTTGACCATGATGGTTTATTTTCTGAAGATTTTCTTTCACGTCTTTTGAAATAATTATTGCATCCTGAGTATTGCCTCTTGATAATTCATCATGCATTTCATCAATCAATTCATTACTCACTTCCGAAAAATTATTGACGAAGTTTAATGGATTTTGTATTTCGTGTGCAATACCGGCAGTTAGTTCTCCAAGGCTTGCCATTTTTTCTGATTGAATTAATTGCTTTTGTGTGGCTTTCAGTTCTGAAAGTGTTTTTTCTACCTGCTGCTTGGCCGCTTCGAGTTTATTAAAATCTTCATACCGTGCATATGCAGTAGAAAACGCATCTGCTACCGATTCAATTAAACTGATATCTGTTGCACCTAATTTTTCAATATTGCCTACATACAACATTCCCTGCAAAAAAGGAATGAAGTGTAGATAGAATCCATCTGCCGGCAAAGTATTCAGGTATTGTTCCTTTGATTGTATCTCACCGATCTTTACTAAATTCTCCGCCATGCTGAAAAAGTCCGGTTTGCTCCAATGATCAACATATATCTTTTTATTTCGCCAGTGGCTGACCACATTAGTAAAATTACCCGGCGAATCATACGGCAAATGAAAAGAAGCAATGGCTCTTCCTTCAGGGGTAGCCAAAAAAGTGTGAATTAGTTGTTGCGAATCATCCATAAGAAATATGCCGCAACGAACGAAAGGAAGGCCAAGAATAGTAAGTTCATTCCATATCAACGGAGTGATGCGGTTCAGATCACCAACCCTTCGCATGGAAGCAATGTCTGCGCGGATACGATCTAATGCGGCTTGTTTTACTGCTTCTCTCGCATTGGTTTCTGATTTTTGCAACTCAATGTAACGTCTGAATGTAAGATCAATGATGGCTGCAAAACGTTTTAAAATTTTTATTTCTGAATCATTATACTTCACGTTTGACCAGGCATATAAACAACCGACAGAGAAAGTAAAGAAATGACCGTATTGTTTTTGCTCATTCTGTGAATCCGAAACTTTAAACGGCAAACCTTTTAAAAGCAATTCATAATAGGATATAAGTTGTTCTCCGCTCAATTCAGGGAAATAATCTTCATCTCTTAACCATGTTTCATAAATGCTTTCCATTACCGGATGTCCCCACAATTCTACCCATCCTATCAATGAAAGACTATCCCCATCGGCTGATGAAGTGGCAGAATATAATTGAGCTTTACGGGATTCTTTATTAAGCAACCCAACACCACAACGAATAGGTCTAATGCCGAGCTTTCTTAATTCAGTAAACACCATACTTGCAGTAGAAGAAAGATCGTTGCTGTTATGCATAGCCATTGCTTTGCCGCGAACTTTTTCCAATGCTGCTTCTATTGTTGCTTCTCTTGCATTGGTTTCGGCTTGTTTCAAATCCTTGTAGCGACGGTAAGTGAGGGCAAATACATTGGTAAAACGTGTAAGAATTCTTTTTTCTTCTTCGGTTTGTTTATGAACAGAAAAAGTAAAGATGCCCCCATCTTCAAATTGATAAGATTGAAAATGCAGGTCAGGAAATTCCAGCTTATCCTCTGATAGTTTATAGCCCGGTGTATTGGTAATGATTTTTATATACGCTTCTTTTTCATGGCCGGTGAGATAAGAATAATTATTCGTTTCTTTTCTCTTCCATGTATCATAAAAAAATTCCCATAAAGGGTGCAGATGAATGTTTAAATATCCAACACCTTTTACTGTACTTCCGGTGCCGGTATTACCGATCGACCATACTTCCAGTTCTTCATTTTCTTTACAAATAGCAATACCGCATCGGAAGGTTTCAATGCCCAATGTTTTCAGTTCATTAAACATGCTGGAGGTTGCTTCACTCACATCAGTACTTGTCTGCATAGCCATTGCACGGTA
>JAGWPQ010000050.1 GCA_028877045.1 Bacteroidota bacterium
AAGAAAAACTAAATCGTTGATAGTTTAAGCAGAGTTGCATTTTATTAGTTGAAGTGACTAATTCGTGTAATTCTCTAAAATTCGTGTAATAAAAAAATAAAAATTAAAGGATAGCAGCGAAAGTTGTTATCCTTTTTTATTCACTTAACCTCAAATCAATCATTTTCAATTGCAGATTCTTTTCGCCATTCCATTCATTCATGTCCAGCGTAAAAACAATGTCGAGTGGTTTTTGCATTTGTAAAAGATGAAATTTGTCGGCCATATTAAAACCAATTCCTGTAAAAGAAATTTTATTTTGGCGAACTGAAAAACGAATATGCTGTTCTTTTACAATTTTAGAGAATCCGGTATCCATCACTTTTTTTGCAATAAAAACAGGCCGCATATTTTCGGGACCAAAAGGTTCCATTTGTGTGAGTATATTATAAAATGCCGGTGTTAATTCACTGAAAGAAATTTCTGCATCAATAATAATTTCGGGAATTAATAGATCGGGTGTAATGGTTGCTGCCACAACGTTTTCGAATGCCATACTGAATGCTTCAACACTATCGATCGCTAAGGTCATGCCGGCAGCAGCAAAGTGCCCGCCATAACCAATCAAATGTTCGCGGCATGCATGAACGGCTTCATACAAATTAAATCCTGCAACACTTCTGGCGCTTCCTCCGACAAAATCACCACTTCTTGTTAAAACAATGGTGGGTCGGTAATAAGTTTCGATCAATCGGCTGGCAACAATTCCAACAACACCTTTATGCCAATGTTCTTTGTAAACAACAGTTGTTTTCCGGTTGATCAAATTTTCATTAGCTTCAATTATGGCCAATGCTTCTTCGGTGATATTGCTGTCGGCTTCTTTCCGGTCGGTATTATCACTGTGCAGCATCTCGGCAAATTCCATTGCTTTTTTTGCATCCTGTTCAATAAATAATTGCACGGCTTTTTTTGCATCATCCATTCTTCCTGCAGCATTTACACGTGGTGCAATAATAAATACCAAATTATTGAGAAACATTTCTTTTTGTATAGAAGCCAGCTGCATCAGGGCTTTGATGCCGGGACAGGGATTTTCGTTCACTTTTTTTAACCCGTAAAAAGCCAATGTTCTGTTTTCGCCGGTGATGGGAACAATATCGGCCGCAATGGCTGTGGCGACCAGATCGAGATAATTCAGATAACGGGTTTCATCCAAATTCAGTTCTTCGCTTAATGCCTGCATTAGTTTAAACCCAACACCGCAACCGCACAATTCTTTGAAAGGATAAGTACAATCTTTTTGTTTGGGATTTAATATTGCAACTGCTTCAGGTAATTCATGATCGGGTAAGTGATGGTCGCAAACAATAAAATCGATGCCCAAAGTTTTTGCATACGCTATCAACTCAACACTTTTTATGCCACAGTCGAGCGAGATAATTAAGCCAAAATTATTTTCTTTCGCAAAATCAATTCCTGTCTTGCTGATGCCGTAACCTTCGCGGTAACGGTGCGGAATATAATAATCAACCGCGGGATACATTTTTTGCAGGAACTGAAACATGCTTGCCACGCTGGTTGTGCCGTCGACATCATAATCGCCATACACTAAAATTTTTTCTTTTTCACTTTTTGCAAGCAGAATCCGGTCAACGGCTTTTTGCATGTCTTTCATCAACCATGGCGAATGCAGATCGGTTAACTGCGGACGAAAGAAATGTTTCGATTTTTCAAAATCATCCAAACCTCGCTGCACTAAAATTTTGCAGAGCGTTTTATTTATTTTCAGGGCTTCATGCAAAGCAGTTGCTTTCAATTCATCTGCCGGTAATATGTTCCATCTTTTCTGCATGAAAATGGTCAAATATTTTTTTATGAACCAAGCTGCATTACTGCTATGAAACTGCGGTTGCGTCGCACACTTGTACAGTTAATTCTTTATTCAACAAGTTGAAGTTAGCAAAGCTTTTGTAAAAAAATGAATAATTTAAATTAATAATTTCTGTCGGTAGTATATCGCACCAGCTCTTCTAATGCCTGCCGGTATTGCGTATCGGGGAATTGGTATAAAATAGCAAGCGCTTCATCCCGGTAGGCAAACATCTTTTCGGTGGCATACGAAATACCTCCGGCCTTTTTCACTTCATCGATAACGAACTTTACTTTTTCTTTTTTTGTGTTCTCGTTCTTAACGATATAAATTATTTTTTTTCGTGTCGCAGCATCGCAATGATTCAAAGTATAAATCAAAGGAAGTGTTAATTTTTTTTCTTTGATATCGTTACCGGTTGGCTTGCCAATATCGGCATTGCCATAATCAAACAGATCATCTTTTATTTGAAAAGCCATGCCCACATTTTCGCCAAAGAGTTTAATTTTTTCAACCAAAGCATCATCTTCAAAAGTAGAGACGGCACCTGAAGCGCAGGCCGATGCCAGCAGAGAGGCAGTTTTGCCTTTTATTATTTTGTAGTAAACATCTTCGCGAAGGTTAAGATTCCTTGATTTTTCCATTTGCAGCAGTTCGCCTTCGCTCATTTCTCTTACGGCTTCGGCCAGAATTTGCAAGATTTTGTATTCTTTTTTGTCGAGTGAAAGTAACAATGCTTTCATCAGCATGTAATCGCCCACCAAAACGGCTATTTTATTTTTCCAGAGGGCGTTGATTGAAAAGAAACCCCTGCGTTCTTTGGCATCGTCAACCACATCATCATGAACTAAAGAGGCAGTGTGTAAAAGTTCTACGATCGAGGCTGCACGGTATGAAGAGTCGTTTATATCGCCACCCAATCGGGCACAAAGCAAAACGAACATGGGGCGCAATTGTTTGCCTTTTCGCTTTACAATGTATTGCATGATTCTGTCGAGCAATGGCACCCTGCTTTTTACAGCATCGTGGAAATGTTGTTCAAAGTTTTTTAACTCATTGTTTATTACTTGTCGGGCTAACTTCATAATATTATGCCGCAATATAACAATCCCTGTACAATAATTTGAAAAGATGCAACGTTAATCCATAAATCTTTGTCATTTTATCGCAAGGATTTTAGTTTTTTTTTATTATTTTGATTTTTCACATCCTTTATGATATTTTTGTATTGGTTTTTATCAAGTCAAAACATTTTTTAATTTCAAATATTAGTTATGGCAAGCAAAAAGTATGTTTTATTAATGGTATCTCTGATGTGTTTATTTCAAACAATCAGTTTTGCTCAAACAAGTACAGATTGGGGTTGGGACTGGAAAGACAGTTCTAAAATTCCAACACAGAGAATTCCTCAGTACAATGAGTTTTTAAACAATCAGTATCCTTATCCTGCACAACCACGCGATCAATGGGAATTGGGCATTGGATTGGGTACACCAGCACTTTCCAATGAGTGGGGGAATGATTTTGGATTTGGTGCTAATCTGACTTTAAGAAAAGCATTAAACCACACATTTTCATTGCGTCCGTTTGTTGCCTATTACAGCAACAAGGGTAGTGGAATGGATGCAAATCCTGCTACTGTAGGAAATCAGATTGCTTATAAAAACAATTCTTTTCATGTTGGGTTAGACGTATTAAGTTCTTTAAATACGGCCAGTTATTACAGAGGTAATCCTAAGGTTAATATTTATGCTATTACAGGTGTAGAATATTTTTCTACAAGCCTTCAGCAAAGTATTAACGGTGGTGCATACAGTTCCTTCAGCCACAGTGGCAACAATGGCATAGAAAACAACATAGGTTTAAATCTTGGTTTGGGTACTGCATTTAAAATATCAAATAAAGTAAACTTTGCTTTAGAAGTGAAAAATACCCTTACCAATAATGCTTATCTGAACACTTATTCAACTATTTACGGTAAATCAAACGATGCCTGGTGGTATTTTGGTGCCAAGTTGAATATTAATTTGGGCAATCCTGCTAAACGCGTTCAGCCATTATGGTGGATCAATCCTAATAACTATGCTTATAATGAGTTGAATGCTCCAAAGCATATGAAAATGCCAAAGGTTGTTTTACCTGATGCAGATGGTGATGGCGTAACTGATCAATTTGATCTGGAACCAAATACACCTGCCGGTGCTCCTGTTGATAGCCACGGTGTATCAAAAGATACAGACGGAGATGGTGTTCCTGATTACAGAGATAAAGAACCATTGACTCCAAGAAACTGTTTCCCTGTTAATAATGACGGTATTGGAAATTGCCCAGAACCTGCATGCTGCAAAGAATTAAGAGACCAAATTTCTAATATGAAATTAGCCGCTGCAGAATGCACAATATCTGATTTGCCAAGCATTCATTTCAAGAGTGGTGCTAAATTGTCAAAAGATGCTGAAAAATTATTAGCTGCTGCCGCAACTAAGATAAAAGCAAATCCAAACTGCAAAGTAAAAGTTATTGGTCATCCAACTGCAAGTAAAGCTGCTCAGCAATTAAGCTATGAAAGAGTAAGTGCAGTGATCAAATATTTAGTTGAAAAAGAAGGTATCGCTGAAAGCAGATTCATCTTCAACTATGATGGCGGAAGCGGTGATGCAAGTACAATAGACCTTTTAGGTACAACTGAAGACGGTCCAAATACAGTGCCTGCTCCTCATCCAAATTTGAGAAGTAAAGGATAATCTTTCCTTAATTTGAAATAATAAAATGAGCCCTGCCTTTATCGGCGGGGCTTCTTTTTATATTAATCTTAACTACAACTAACATGTTTGCATTAAATGAGTGTATAAATTGCCCCGAAATAACTACCTTTGCGCACTTCTATGAAGAAAGTTGTACTTTTTATCTTTTGTATAGTAACATTAACCTCATGCTTTCACAGGATTGGTAAAATATTTGCCAAAGGTCCGGGACATGCTTTTGGCAAGGTCATGAAAAGCAAGGATAATGAATATAGATATACGATGGGGGAACAATATTATGCTAATAAAAAGTATAGTAATGCCCGTCAGTTGTTTGAAGATCTGTTTTCTTTTGTAAAAGGAACTCAGCGCTATGAGGATATGTATTACAAGGTAGCCTATTGCTATTTTTACGAGAAAGATTATTTGAATGCCGAGAATTTTTTTAAAACGTTTACCGAAACATTCCCCGGCAGCAATAAATCTGAAGAGTGCGAATATATGAGGGCATTTTGTTTTTATAAACAATCTCCAAAAGTTGATCTGGATCAAACAAATACAACTAAGGCGATATCTTTAATGCAGGCATTCATTAATACACATCCAAGTTCTCCGAGAATAAAAGATGCAAACGATATTATTGACAAAGGGCGCGAAAAATTAGAATTGAAAGAATATAATAATGCCGAACTTTATTATAACTTGGGGTATTATAAAGCATCGGCAATAGCATTTGGGAGTGTTTCTGAAGATTTCCCTGATTCTAAAAGGGCTGATGAATATAAATTACAGGTTATTAAATCGTATTTTAAATACGCTGAATTAAGCACTGAAGACAAACAGACCGAACGTTTTGAAAAAGTAATTTCTGAATGCAATGATTTTTCAGAAAGATTTACCGACAGCAAACTTTTGTCTGAAGTAACAAAATATAAAACGCAATCAACAACTTATCTTAAAAATTTAAAAAATGAGCAAACTAAGAAGGCACCTTAGCGGCAATACATCAAATGTAGTTGAAACGAAAAACCTTATTGACATTAAATCTCAGACAGGTAATTTGTACGAATCAATTGCAATTGTTGCCCGCCGCGCCAATCAAATCAATATTTCTTTAAGAGAAGAATTGCATAATAAACTGGAGGAATTTGCAAGTCATACCGACAGTCTTGAAGAAATTCATGAAAATAAAGAGCAAATTGAAATTTCAAAAGCATACGAGAAAATGCCTAATCCGGCAATTCTTGCAACTCAGGAATTTGCAGAAAATAAGATCTATTATCGCAAGAACAATGAAAACGATTTGTTCAGATAAATATCATAACAAATTCAAAATAATGAAACGACAGTACCACTACTGTCGTTTTTTTTGTTACTTGCAGTAGAATAAAAAATATGCTTCAAAAACTTACGATACTTTTTTTATTTTTTTCTATCACCTTTAATTCTAATGCACAAGAGTTGCAGGCTAAAGTATCGGTAAATCCGAGCAAAATAAATACAACCGTCGATAAAAAAATATTTACTACACTGCAAACACAACTTATCAATTTTTTAAATAGCCGTAAATGGACAAATGATCAATTCAATGATAATGAAAAAATTCAATGTAATTTTCTGATAAACCTGCAATCTATTGTTGAACCTAATGTATATCGTGCTACATTAATTATCCAGGCTGCACGACCGGTTTTTAATACAAGTTATCAGGCAGCTTTGGTAAATTTTCAGGATCAGGATTTTACATTTAAATACATCGAATATCAACCGATAGAATTTAACGATAATCGTGTTCAGGGCACAGATGCATTAGTTGGAAATCTGACAGCAGTATTTGCTTATTACATAAATATCATTTTAGGATTGGATTATGATTCCTTTGCACCAAAGGGCGGCGATATCTATTTTCAAAGAGCTTTGAATATTGTAAATAATGCACCCGAAGGAAGCAGTATCAGCGGCTGGCAGGCATTTGATGGATTACGCAACAGATATTGGTTGTCGGAAAATTTAACCAACAGTCGCAATAATATTGTACACGATGTTATTTATTCGTATTATCGCTCGGGGCTTGATAAGATGTATGATGCCGAAAAAGAAGCAAGAAATAATATCCTTCAAGCATTGGTACAATTACAAGCTTTTAATAAAGAAGTACCCAACACAATGATCGTTGAGTTTTTATTGCAGACCAAGGTTGACGAATTGATTGGTATTTTTAAAAACGGCACATCTGATGAAAAATCTAAAGCAATAGAAATATTAAGCCTGCTGGATGTTTCAAACGCTTCACGTTATAAAGATGAGCTTCGATGAAAACTCTTATACTCTGTTTATTTTCTGTTACAACCATTTTTATTTTTTCGTGTAAAGCAAAAAATAAAAAAATGGAAGTATTGCCTTTCGATACAATGAAAGTTGTTATTTGGGATCTGATGAATGCAAACGAATGGAATAATACACTCATTATAAAAGATTCTAGTTTAATAAAATCAAAAAACAACCTTAAATTATTCCAACAGGTTTTTTATATACACCATACTTCTAAAGAACAGTTTTATTACAGTTATCAGTTTTACGAACAACATCCCGATAAATTAAAGGCTTTGATGGATACCATCAGCACTTATGGGCCGCGGCAAAGATTTATGCCAAGTATTAAGCCGAAATAAACTATTAGGCGTTAACTTTATTTAATTATCGAACATGATTGTTTGTTATGAATAAAGTTTTTAAAAACGCCGATGATGCAATATTTGATATTGCAGATAATGCCACTATTATGCTTGGTGGCTTTGGTTTAAATGGTATTCCCGAAAATTCTATTGCTGCATTAGTCCGAAAGAAAATTAAGGATCTTACCTGCATTTCAAACAATGCGGGTGTGGATGATTTTGGTTTGGGTCTGTTATTGCAAACAAAACAGATCAAAAAAATGATGAGCAGTTATGTGGGCGAGAATGCAGAATTTGAACGGCAATTATTAAGCGGCGAATTGGAAGTTGATCTGATACCGCAGGGAACATTAGCCACAAGAATTGAAATGGCCGGGATGGGTATTCCTGCATTTTTTACGCCTGCAGGCTACGGTACCGAAATTGAAAACGGAAAAGAAATAAGAGAATTCAATGGAAAGATGTATTTGATGGAACATGCGCTGCATGCGGATTTCAGCATTGTTAAAGCATGGAAAGGAGATGAGTTGGGTAATTTAGTTTTCAGAAAAACAACTAAAAATTTTTCTACCTCGATGGCGAAAGCGGGTAACATAACAATTGCTGAAGTGGAAGAATTAGTAAAGCCCGGCGAAATCGATCCGGAAGATGTTGATGTTGCCGGTGTATATGTTCGCCGCATTTTCAAAGGAACGAATTATGAAAAAAGAATTGAAAGAAGAACTGTTAGAATTAATAATTAAAAATTAGTAATTAATAATTGTTGAATAAAGTTAAGAACGTTGAAGAGTGCGACGCAACGATGCTGAACAAAATTTCAAAAGCTGGTATCAAAAAAATAATTCGCTTTAATAATTTTCAAATTTTCAAATGTATGTCTTTAGATAAATACGGAATTGCAAAACGCATTGCGCAGGAATTAAAAGATGGCATGTATGTTAATCTGGGTATTGGTATTCCAACACTTGTTGCCAATTATATTCCGGATGGTATGACAGTTATTTTGCAAAGTGAAAATGGAATTCTGGGAATGGGCCCT
>JAGWPQ010000492.1 GCA_028877045.1 Bacteroidota bacterium
AACACACCAATTAATTTATCGGCTTTGTATGCATCATTTACTGCCTTAATACTTTTATCTCTTCCCACAGTGATGGGCAATACAACACCCGGAAATAAAACAGTATTACGCAAAGGAAGTATTGGTAAAGAATCCTGTATCACTAATTTTTCAAGGTCTGCATCGTTTTCATTAATAGGAATAATAGGCATGAAATCGGTATCATCATCCCCAAAATAAATTCTGTTCTTACTCATAAAATTCGTTTCAATAAAGTCAAAATGTCACCAGCCTTTCATTATATCATCAAAATAAAAGGGATGTAAAGTAAGTCAATATTGATGCCACCAGCAAGAAATTGGTTTGTTTTGGTACAAATTGGCGCAAAAAAATCCCGCCATCGGCGGGACTTAAAAAATAGAAAAGGCTATTATAATTTAATTCCAATACCCAATTGGATTTGTTGGCTTTTCCAACTATCCTGATTACCAACATCACTGATGTTATTCAGTCCGATCACATAGCGTCCGTAAATTCTGAGTGTAGATAAATTTATTTGCAATCCGCCAACAGCAGCAAAGTCACCGCTTTTAAAAGCATCCTGTCCGTTTTGCAAAGTCGTTTCATGCGGATTGACTAAAATACTGTATTGCGGGCCTACAACGAAAGTTAGCATTTTACCTGCATTCAAACGAAGTAAGACAGGGATGGATAAATAATTAAGCCTAACATCCTGAGTCGCTGTAAAAGCTGAGCCAAGTGTGGTAACTGTTCTTCCCGAATATTCATTAAATAAAACCTCCGGTTGAATACCTATTTTTTTGGAAAAATCTATTTCCATAAATCCACCCAATTGATAGCCTGCCATATATCCGTTATTAAATGATTCACCGGATAATTTTGTAAGATCGGTTCCACCTTTTATTCCTAATCTAAAACCAGCTTGCGCTAATGAGGCAGTTGAAATAAGTATTACTGCACATAATGATAAGATGATTTTTTTCATAACATTTGATTTTATTGATGACTTGGCAATGATGATGCCAAAGAATAAAATACAAAAATTTTATAAGTTAATCGTATCATAATACAAGTTTCATGTTAAAGTAGCAGCAAAAGTATTAACAAAGTAAATTAATATGTTGGTCGAATTGGTCTATTAACTGATTTTTAGCTCTGAGGAACCAAGTTTTTGTATCAATAATGTAAAACAAGATAAAGAAGATATTATACAGCTTCTTCGTATTTGACTATTACCTTCTTCGTGTCTTCTTCGTATGTGCTGCTGTATCCAACGAAGGATGGCCGAAGAAGATACGAAGAAGATAAGGCAGAAACAGGAAGAAGAGACATATCACTTGATGTGACAGTGATTATAGGTACACTTTACTTTTTCGAAAGGTCTATTGCTGGTATAAAGCATGTTTTTTCGTCAAATTATCCCTTCAGATAGTTTTGAAAAAAATGATTCAGCCAAGTGGTTACATTAAGCCAATTCGATCACAGTTATTTCGGGAAGAATGCCTACTCTGCCGGGATAACCGATAAACCCAAATCCACGGTTTACATATAATTTTTGTTTGCCTTCTACATATAATCCTGCCCATTGCTTATACATCCACTGTACCGGACTCCATTTAAAATACGGATTCTCGATCCCGAATTGAAACCCATGTGTATGACCCGATAGCATTAGATCAATGTCGGGATATTTTACACGCACTTCTGCATCCCAATGACTTGGATCATGGCTCATTAAAATTTTGAAAGGATATTTTTCGGTACCGGGATATGCTTTATCCATCTTACCATATTTCGGGAACCTTGCTTTTGCGCCCCAGTTCTCTATGCCCAGTAATGCGATCTGCTGATTATTTTTTTCAAGTATCACATGTTCATTCATTAATAATCGCCAGCCTAATTGTGCATGAACAACTTTTAATTGCTCCAGATTTTTATGTTTTTCTTCAGCCGATGACCAATGAACATAATCGCCGTAATCATGATTTCCCAAAGTACTGAAAACGCCCATCGGTGCTTTTAATTGATTAAAAACATCCATGTATTCTGCCATTTCGGAATGGCGGTCGTTTACCAGATCTCCTGTAAATAAAATCAGATCCGCATTTTCTTTCAATATCATATCAACACCATGCTGTACGGCATGTTTATTTTGAAAGCTGCCGCTGTGGATATCGCTGATATGAATGATTTTTAATCCCTTGAAAGAATTGGGCAAATTATTAAATGCCAGTTTTATTCTTTTGATCTGATAATTGTATTTATTGCTGAAGCCATACAATAATGTGGAGAATAATCCGCCGCCAATACCCAGTCCCATCCAGCTCAAAAATATAGATCGTGAAATTCCGCCGCCTTCATCGGCAAAATGAGCGCCGGTACTTGGAAATATTTTTGCCGTGATCCACATGGCGATGCGCCGAAAATCGTCCACTAAAAAAAACATTGAGGCCAATAATTTCGAAAAGAAAATTCCGGCTAAGATGGCAAACACATAGTTCCTGAATACTTTAGAGGTTTGTAAAGCCTGAATATAAGGGAACGATAATAATGTAATTAAAGTGCAGGCCGAAACGATCCAATAGCCCGTCAGCACCAGCATCCGTGTTTTTTCGGAAGTGTTGTTCGATACCGTTTTTATTGCCTGGAATACATAAAAATCGAGCAACACCATTATTCCTGCTATGATCCACCATGTACTTGAATTTCTCATTTTTAATTTTTATTTTGATAAACAGAACATCACAAAATTGATCTGAAATCGGCTAATCCTGTTTATTTCTTTTGAATGTTGAAAACTTGCCTTCCAATGCCAACATCATTTGGTAATATTGTTTCGAAAGATAGCTTGTAAACTGTATTTTTGTTTACTGCGAAAATTTTTTCAAATGAAATTAACTTATTACGGACATTCCACTTTTCTGGTTGACGTACAAGAAACAAAAATATTGTTTGACCCTTTCATCACACACAATGAATTAGCCAAACACATTGATGTAAACAGTATTGAAGCTGATTACATTTTTTTAAGTCATGGCCACGAAGACCATATTGCCGATTGCGTCAGCATTGCCAAACGAACCAATGCAAAAGTAGTTGCCAATTGGGAAGTTGCCACATGGGCGGGCAAACAGGGCAT
>JAGWPQ010000493.1 GCA_028877045.1 Bacteroidota bacterium
AAACTAAAATAATTTTCTTCAATATCCTTTTTTGAAATTAGGGAACCGTCTTTCGACAGGCTCCAAGATGACACTAACTTTACGGTTGAAATGTCTTGCTGAGCTTGTCGAAGCATTGATTCCAGATGATGCCTGATTCAAATTTTATTTACGGGCCGAAACATTTGCTCCAGCATTTTATATAATTCCGGGTGATGTGTTTTTAATTCATCAGGCTTTTCAAAAAAATATTCCGATACCACTGCAAAAAATTCGGCATCATTTGTTGCACCGTAAAAATTAATATCGCTGTGTTCATGCTGCCGCATCTCTTCAATTGTTTTGTGCATGATGCTTATCCATGGCATTAGGTAAGGCCGCGACAATAAATATTCCGGAATGCCATCCGACGAACCATCGGCTTTATCAACCAGATGAGCAAATTCATGGATAACTGTATTATGCCCGTCGGCAGAATTCTGAAAAGAAGCACGTACCGAAACTTGCGATAACAACATCTGTCGTTGCAAAGCGCCATCACCCACCATTCCTAAAATATAGCGATCGTTGCCTACAAACTCATAATCCTGGTTAAAAGTATCTTTATATAAAAGCACTTCCGATATATTATTATAACGCCAGTTGGGGAAACCAAAGATCACGATGATGGCACCCGATGCGATCAGGATGCGGTCAATATCTTCAACAACAGTGCCGACACCCGTGATGGTAACATGCTGCAAAAAATCTTTGATACGGTTTTCGAAAACTGTTTTTTGTTCCTCATTCAGGTTACGGTAAAATGCTACATGGTCGGATAATAATTGTTTTGTACCTGCAGGCATTTTAAAACTGCGGATACGCTTTTGTTTATCGATATGAAACTTCAAACTTAAAAAAATAACAATTATAAAAACGATTAATCCAAACATAACAGTCACTCAATACTTTCAAATGCAAAATAGACATTGTATGGAGTTATTGTGTTTTTAAACACGAAATAATTAAAAAGATACGCTGACAAAATGATGACGAATTGCCTTATCGGATATGCGTTTTATTAAGGTTTAGCAGCAGAGAAAAGACTCAGAATCCTGCCATTTATTCGTGATAAAAGTCATAGTTATTTTCTTCTTTCTTCCTTAGTTTTAGGTTGCTCAATCAAGTTTTTTTGTCCGGATGGGATTACAGTTTGTACCGTTAAATACAACACTATGAAAACTATCAAACATATTTTGAGAAAGAAACCATTGGCCTCAATATCAGTCAGCAGTGATGCAATGGTTGCAGATGCATTGGCTTTAATGGAAGCCAGGAATTTGGACTATGTTGTTGTTACCGAAAACAATAATTATGTTGGCGTGATGAGTGAAACAGATTATACGCATAAAGTTATTCTTGGTCAGATGGACGCTGCTGCAACCAGGGTAAAAGATATTATGACCCAATGTATTCATGCTGTTGATATCAATGAATCTGTTTTAAAATGTTTGGAACTGATGGATTCATTTAAGATCAGACACTTGCTTGTTTTTGAAGGTTTTTTATTTAAAGGCGTAATTACTTTACACGATCTGATGCACGCTTTTGCAGAAGAAGATACCGCTCATCTGCAAGAACTGGAAAAAGCTTCGTATCAATTTAGTTGCGCCATTGCAGGCAACCAGCAACACTATTATAATTTAAAGATCTAAGAATGAAGATCAGCCTCTGTAATATTATTATTCATCATTAAAAATTAATCTTATGAAAGATATAACTGTGATGGTCATCCCCGAACTGAAAGAATATAAAAATGATGCATTTACCGGAGAGGTTATTTATATACACCGGAAACTCGGCGAACCTAAATTTAAAGAACACAACACAAAATACATTGCTCCTTATTGGTTAGATGTTAATCAGGTAGAGCGTATCTATCAAATTCTTGAAGTCAGGGCGGTAGGCGATTCGTACGAAGTGTATCTCGGCAACTCGTTCATTTTAAAAGATGGGTGGGATAATATCGGCCAAAGAAGAAAATACGAATATCATTCACTCGAAAGTTTTGGATTCGGCGAAGCAAGCGATGGATTTTTAGTTCCGCTTCAACAAAAAAAATCCGAGAGCAATGGTAATGGCCAGCATCTGATACATGAATCATTTCTGTAGCTGTTGATGTTTTCATTATTGATCAATCCAAAAACAATTTTATGAAAATAAATAAGGTTAAAAAGGTATTGATTACACTCGACTATAACCCAACGGCACAGCAGGTTGCCGAACAAGGTTACTCGATCGCCAAATCAATGAATGCAGAAATAATTTTGCTTCATGTGATTGCCGATCCTGAGTATTACTCTTTGACACAATACAATCCCATCATGGGTTTCACCGGATATGTTGATATAGGTCCGTTACAACTGAACGTTATTGAAGATCTTAAAAAAGCATCTCAATTATTTCTCGATAAAACAAAGAGTCATCTGGGCGACGATGCCATCCGAACCTTAATTAAAGAAGGTGGTTTTTCGGAATCTATTTTAGAAACTGCAAAAGATCTGAAAATCGATATGATCGTAATGGGCTCGCACAGCCGCAGGTGGTTAGAAAATATCTTGATGGGTAATGTGACCGAAAAAGTTTTACATCATTCTTCTATTCCGGTACTAATTATCCCTACCAAAAAACAGAAATAGATAGCATTTAGGATATTGCTCGCAGAGTTTTCTGGCTTCCCGGTTTTATACTTTGGGCATCATATCATGCCCCAAAAAAAAGTTTGCATCTTTCAAAACAATTTGTATTTTGGGTTTATCGGTTGATTGCTGGTGAAATAACTATTTCATTAACCATAAATCAACTGCAATGAAAAGACTACTTCTACTCCAATTCTAT
>JAGWPQ010000494.1 GCA_028877045.1 Bacteroidota bacterium
AACACTCTTGCCGCAATATTTAATCCGGTACCGCCATAAAAAAATCCTGCACCGGGATTAAAATCAATTTCTTTTTTCGATGCAAAATCATTCACCTCTTCTTCTAAGCTGGCAAATTTTTTTCTGTCCATGAGGCTCAATAAACTAACATATTCCTGTTTAATTCCGGTTTCATGGCTTAAACAATTTCTGATAGTAATAAAACTCTTGCCATACTTCGCAAAAATGGGCAGGTATGTGCTTACTTTATCGTCCAGCGAAATTTTTCCTTCGTCAACAAATGTCATTACCAATGCGGCTGTTAACCATTTGCTGCAACTGGCAATGGCTGCAGGAGTGTTGGCTTTAAAATCATCAGCTTCTTTTTTATAAATTATTTTACCGCCTTTATAAATTAGCATCACCGTATTTTTCCCCAATTCTTTCCTGGCTTCGGAAAATTTTTTATCAAGATTGCTGAAGTCGTACTGGCCAAATGAAACAAGACATAACAGCATAAAATACAGAACCAGACTGTATTTGCGGCAGGCAGATTTAAAATGTTGTGACATTCTTTCCTGTTTTTGGTGAATGGATTATAGTTTGTGAAATTAAATGAAAAGTTTTTTGTTACGGGCAGCAGAATATCAATTTAACTTTTGTTGTGTCACTCACTTCAACTGTACGAACTTTACTGAACAAAAAAGCTAAGTAAAAAACAAAGCGTACAAGAGTGCGACGCAACGAAGATGATATGAAATACAAATGCCAGTAACAAAAAAATCTTGAGTCCGGAGTAGTTAGCCAGGAGTCAAAACCGAAACAACTTACTAATAAACCAATAAACTATTAAACTAATAAACGATGAACTTAAACAATTATACGATCAAAGCACAGGAAACCATTCAGGCGGCACAGCAAGTGGCGTTTAATAATGGTAATCCGAACATTGAAACCAATCATTTATTAAAAGCTTTGCTGGCTGATGAAGACAGTCCGGTTGAATATTTATTGAAGAAAAATAATGTAAATGTAGCATTCATCGAAACAAAGATTGATGAAAGCATTAAACGTTTGCCAAAAGCAGGCGGTACCGAACCTGCACAGAATATCAGCCGCGATCTGAACAATGCGTTATTAAAAGCCAATGCATCATTAAAACAATTCGGCGACGAATTTGTAAGCACCGAACATTTAATGTTGGGTTTATTGCAGGTAAATGATGATGCAGGAAAATTATTGAAAGATGCAGGCTTAACCGAAAAAGGTTTGGTGGCTGCAATCAAAGAATTACGTAAAGGGTCAACAGTTAATTCACAAACACAATCGCAACAATATAATTCGTTGCAGAAATACGCAAAGAATTTAAATGAGATGGCACGCGGGGGAAAATTAGATCCCGTGATCGGCCGTGATGAAGAAATAAGAAGAACGCTGCATATTTTATCGCGCCGTTCAAAAAACAATCCGATACTTGTTGGTGAACCCGGTGTTGGTAAAACCGCGATAGCAGAGGGTTTGGCCATGCGAATTGTAAACGGTGATGTACCCGAAAATTTAAAATCGAAAATCATTTATGCGCTCGACATGGGACAATTAATTGCCGGCGCAAAATATAAAGGCGAGTTTGAAGAACGTTTAAAAGCTGTTGTAAAAGAAGTGGCAGAAAGCGACGGCGAAATTATTTTATTCATTGATGAAATACATACATTGATTGGTGCCGGTGGCGGCGAAGGTGCGATGGATGCAGCAAATATTTTAAAACCTGCGTTGGCACGTGGCGAATTAAGAGCCATTGGTGCAACCACTTTAAACGAGTATCAAAAATATTTTGAAAAAGATAAAGCACTTGAACGCCGCTTTCAAAAAGTGATGGTGGATGAGCCAAGTGTTGAAGATGCGGTTTCTATTTTGCGTGGTATAAAAGATAAGTACGAAACGCATCATCATGTGCGCATTAAAGATGAAGCCATTATTGCTGCGGTTGAATTATCACATCGATATATCACTGATCGTTTTTTACCCGATAAAGCAATTGATTTAATTGATGAAAGTGCCGCCAAGCTTAGGTTAGAGATGAATTCGATGCCGGAAGAGTTAGATAAATTGGAAAGACAGATCCGTCAGTTAGAAATAGAACGCGAAGCGATCAAACGCGAAAATGATGCTGCGAAATTGAAAGAGCTGGCACAGGATATTTCTGTTTTAACTGTTGAACGCGATACATTAAAAGCAAAGTGGAAACAGGAAAAAGAGATTGTTGAAAAAATCCAAACTGCCAAAGCAAATATCGATCAATTAAAATCGGAAGCCGAACGTGCCGAACGTGATGGTGATTTTGGTAAGGTTGCTGAAATCCGTTATGGTAAAGTAAAAGAGCAGGAAAAAATTATTGACGACAGTTCTAAACAATTGGATGCACTAAGCGAAAAACGTTTGTTGAAAGAAGAAGTGGATGCTGAAGATATTGCACAATCCATTTCAAAAGCAACAGGAATTCCTTTGAACAGGATGTTGCAAAGCGAAAGAGAAAAATTATTGAATCTCGAAGATGAGTTGCATAAAAAAGTGGTGGGACAGGATGAAGCCATCACTGCTGTTGCCGATGCCATACGCAGAAGCCGCGCAGGTTTGCAGGATCCTAAAAAACCGATCGGTTCATTTATTTTTCTCGGCACAACAGGTGTTGGTAAAACAGAGTTGGCAAAAGCATTAGCCGATTATTTGTTTGATGATGAAAATATGATGACGCGTATTGACATGAGTGAGTATCAGGAAAAACATACTGTGTCTCGTTTAGTAGGTGCGCCTCCGGGTTATGTGGGTTATGATGAAGGCGGGCAATTGACAGAAGCCGTTCGCCGCAAGCCTTACAGCGTGGTGTTGCTGGATGAAATTGAAAAAGCACATCCCGATGTTTTTAATATTTTATTGCAAGTGCTGGATGATGGAAGATTAACTGATAACAAAGGACGCACTGTTAATTTTAAGAACACCATCATCATCATGACAAGTAATATGGGAAGCCAGATCATTCAGGATGCTTTTGAAAAAGTAACAGAAAAAAATAAAGAAGCTGTTGTTGAAAAAACAAAAGTTGAAGTGATGAATTTGCTGAAGCAAACCATTCGCCCTGAATTTTTGAACAGGATCGATGAAGTGATCATGTTCCAGCCATTGATGAAAAAAGAGATCAAAGGAATCATCACCATTCAATTAAATGCATTAAAAGAATTAATAGCAAAGAATGGAATCGATCTGGAGTTTACAGATTATGCTTTGGAATATTTGGCCGAGAATGGTTACGATCCTCAGTTTGGTGCAAGGCCGTTGAAGCGTTTGATCCAACGCGAAATCGTGAATGGTTTGAGTAAAAAAATATTAGCAGGAAATATTGATAAAACAAAACCTGTTTTGGTTGATGTGTTTGATGGAACGGTAGCGTTCAGAAATGAATAATTATTGATAAAAACAATTTACATTAAAGAGAAGAATTTGATAATAAGTTCTTCTCTTTTTTCATGATGTTCATTCAAGATTTTTAGACGAACTTTAGTATTCAAACATAGAATATCTTATGGAATCAAGTATAAAAGAATCAATTCTAAAATTTGAATTAACCAACAGCATTATACATGGTATTGGTATTTTATTTGGTATTGCATCTATTCCTTTATTAACGGCATTGGCCATTCATACAAATAATATTCATTCGGTTGTTGGTGCCAGTATTTATGGTTTTTGTTTTTTGATGCTGTTTACTTTTTCAACACTCTATCACGGATTTCAGCAACCTCGTGTAAAGCAGGTGCTGCAGGTATTCGATCACATCAGCATTTATTTTTTGATTGCCGGAACGTACACACCATTTATTTTAAATTATCTCTACAACACAACCGGCATCATTATGCTTTGTGTTTTGTGGAGTTTGGTTTTGATAGGAATTGTTTTTAAAATATTTTTTGTTAACCGCTTCAATATTCTTTCTACAATTATTTATTTGCTGATGGGCTGGATGATGATTTGGGGCGGCAAAGCATTCTTCGTCTCTGTACCTTTTTTTGTAATTGTGTTGATCATCATCGGCGGTGTTTTATATTCCGTAGGTGTTATCTTTTATTTAATGGAAAAATGGAAATGGCATCATGTTGTCTGGCATTTATTTGTACTCGCAGCAGCTATTTGCCATTATGTTGCTGTCTTATTAACAGTAGTTTAATTTTTTTAATTTTATTTCGATTATAATATTTTCGTTACATGAAAAAAGTGCATTTGGTTCTCGGCAGCGGCGGTGCAAGAGGCATGGCACATATCGGCGTAATTGAAATGCTTGAACAGGATGGCTACGAAATATGTGAAGTGATCGGCTGTTCAATGGGCGCTGTTGTTGGCGGAATCTATTGCGCCGGTTTTTTGAAGGAATATAAACAATGGCTATGCGGATTAACAAAATCAAATGTGTTTAGTCTATTCGATTTTACTTTAACTTCAAACGGTTTTGTAAAAGGCGACAGAGTTTTTAATAAAATACAGGAGTTTATTGGCGAACAACAAATCGAACATCTCAAAATTCCTTTCACTGCTGTATCAACCGATATTTTGAATAAAAAGGAAGTTCATTTTAAAACGGGCGATTTGTTTAAGGCATTACGTGCTTCCATTGCCATACCCGGTGTGTTTACGCCAATAACTAATGAGGATTCTATTCTGGTTGATGGTGGTGTATTAAATCCTTTGCCTTTAAATCTCGTTCACAAAAAAGATGATGCAATAATTGTTGCAGTTAATTTAAACGGGCCATACGAACATTTTCCCAAGCCTGATAATTCTGCAAATGAAACCAATAAAAATTCTTATTGGGAATGGTTACTTACACTTCCGGTTATTGGAAATAAAGAGAACACAATTAAGCAAAAAGCTCTGACTAAATTAAGTATGTTCGATCTGTTGAATACATCGTACGATTTTACACAAGACCGATTGACTGAAATGATGATCGAAATTTATTCGCCTGATTTATTAATTGAATTGCCAAGAAATTGTTGCAAAGTTTTTGAATTTTACAAGGCAAACGAATTGATCGAAGCCGGAAAAATTGCATATAAAAACGCAGTTGCCGTTAAAAATAAAATATCAATCCAAAGCGCATAAAATATTGTATGATTAATTTATGATCCGTTTCTCAACCACCATATTTCAATTTGGCGAGCAGGGCGAAAAGACAGGCTGGCACTACATTACAATCACTTCGGCACAAGCTAAACAACTCGGACATCAAACAAAAAAATCGTTCAGGGTAAAAGGTA
>JAGWPQ010000495.1 GCA_028877045.1 Bacteroidota bacterium
AATAAACTGGTACGGCAGAAACAAGAAGAAAAAACCTAGCGCTGAACTAAAAATAAGTTATCAGGTCAATTACATCAACGGGTTAAGTTTACCCGATTTCATATATTTATATACTTCATTTTTCAGAAACGAATTGCTATGCCGGAAACAATTTTAAAAACCGATATAATAATCATTGGTGGCGGTATTGCCGGCATTGCAGCAGCAATTGATCTGCTGGATGCAAATAAAAAAGTCATCATTTTCGACAGAGATAAAGAAGAAAATTTTGGCGGGCTTGCAAAAGAATCTTTTGGCGGCATGTTTTATATCAATTCTCCCCAGCAAAAAAGAACGGGCATAAAAGACAGTGTCGCGTTGGCAAAGCAGGACTGGCATTCGTTTGCAGAATTTGCGCCCGATGAATATTGGGGAAGAAAATGGGCCGATCTTTATTTGGAATCAACCGAAAAAGTGTATCAATGGGTCACTGCAAAAGCAGTAAAATATTTTCCTGTGGTACATTGGGTTGAACGCGGATTATTTCAACCGGGTAATTCTGTTCCGCGTTTTCACATGGTTTGGGGAACGGGTCATGGTTTGATGGAAGCATTGATCAATCATTTAAAAGATCATCGCAATAATAAAAATTTGCAATTATTTTTTGAACACAAGGTTGAACATTTGATCGAAGAAAATAATTCGATCGTTGGTGTTTCGGGAATGAATGAAAAAAATAATGCTGCTTTCGAAGCATTTGCAGGTGCAACCATCATAGCAACGGGTGGCATTAACGGCAACATGCAAAAGGTTAGAAAATACTGGCATCCGGAATGGAATAAAATGCCCGAAAATATTTTAAACGGCTCGCATCATTTTTCGGATGGATCGATCCATGATGAAGCAGAAAAACATGGCGCTGCTGTTTCAAATTTGCAAAACATGTGGAATTATGCTGCCGGCATTCCGCATCCATTTCCACGGAGAGAAAATCACGGGTTGAGTTTGGTTCCTCCAAAATCCGCTCTGTGGCTCGATTCTACAGGAAAGCGTTTTGGTCCGATGCCATTGATGACGGCCTATGATACAAGATTTTTAGTCACTACAATTTGCAATTCACAAGATCAATATTCATGGCAGGTGCTCAATCATAAAATTGCATTGAAAGAATTAGCCGTATCGGGTTCTGAATTTAACGACGCTATAAAAAACAAAAAAATATTTCAGTTTTTATTGACCATACTTTTTGGAAATAAAAAATTCATTAAAGCGCTCGAACAACATTCATCCGATTATATCATCGCCAATAGCATTGAAGAATTGGCTGAAAAAATGAATGCACTAACCGGGGATAAAAAACTAAGTGTTGAAAATTTAAAAACTTCCATCGAAAATTATGACAACAATATCCGCAGAGGAAAAAGATTTTATAATGATGAGCAGTTGAGAAGAATTGCACATGTGCGTCAATATCGCGGCGATAAAGTCCGCACCTGTAATTTTCAACCGATCGATGATAAAAAAGCATATCCGTTGGTTGCGATACGTGAATTTATTTTGTCAAGAAAAAGTTTGGGCGGCATACAAACCAATCTGCATTCGCAGGTGTTGAAACAAAACAACAATAACGATGAAAGCATTGTCATTAAAGGATTGTATGCGATTGGAGAAGCGGCAGGTTTTGGCGGCGGCGGTTCGCATGGCAAACGCGCATTGGAAGGAACATTTTTGGCAACCTGTATTTTCACTGCACAAAAAGCAGTGCAACATATTATCGACAAAAAATAATTTGAAGTAAAATTTTTAATAAAATGATCATGAATAAGACCGGTGCTGAACTCGTTGTTTTTGCGCTTGAGCAAATTGGTGTTGAATATACTTTTGGGATTCCAGGGGTACACAATACCGAAATTTATGATTCGCTGAACAGCAGCAAAAAAATAGAACCCATCTTGGTTACACACGAATGTGGCGCAGCTTTTATGGGACTTGGCGTTTCATGTACCAGTAAAAGTATCGGCACTTGTGTGATAGTCCCTGCAGCCGGTCTTACCAATGCGATGAGCGGCATTGGTGAAGCATTTTTAGATGGCATTCCGCTGTTGATCATTTCAGGTGGCACAAGACGCGATACAAATAAATCTTATCAGCTGCATCAGTTAAATCAGGAAAAACTGGTTGCGGCAATTACTAAAAAATATTTTTTGATCGAACAGCATTCACAAATTATTTCAACCATTTATGAAGCATACAATATTGCAACTTCAGGCGAACCGGGACCTGTTTTTATTGAAGTGCCTGTGGAGATACAAATGTTTCGCGGTGAAACAGATGATATGCCACTTTATAAAAAAATAGTCAAAGAAAATAAAATTGATGCCGATAAAATAAAACAAGCTGCCGAACTTTTAAGCAATGCAAAAGCACCGGGAATTTATGTTGGATGGGGTGCTGTTGATGCAGTTGAATTCACAAAAAACATTTCCGAAAAATTGATCGCTCCTGTTTGTACAACCCTGCAGGGCAAAAGTTCTTTTCCTGCATCGCACCCGTTTCATACCGGATTTGGTTTCGGCGCAAATGCAGTGCCGGCAAGCCAGAAAGCGTTTAAGGATATTGATGCAATGCTGGCAGTTGGTGTTCGTTTTTCGGAATTAGGCACCGGAAGTTTTGGTGCAAAAGTTCCTGAGAAATTAATTCATATCGATATCAATCCCGAAGTGTTCAATAAAAATTATCCTGCAACAATTTGTATTGAAGGCGATGCTGCCGAAGTTTTAAAATTGATCGATGATGAACTTAAAAAAATAAATATTTCATCAACGTGCAGTGCTGAATCATTAAAAAAAATAATCGCCGCAGAAAAAAATAATTACAGCAACGAATGGAAAAAAGAAAAAAGAAATGATATTGTTTCGCCGGGATATTTTTTCGAAAGCCTGATAAAATTTTCGGACGCTGACGCATATATTTTTGTGGATGATGGGGCACATACTTATCTAACTACCGAGTTGATGCCGATTGAAAAGGGAAGGCATTTTGTTACACCTACCGATTTTAATTGTATGGGATTTTGTGTACCTGCGGCGATTGGCGCCAAATTCATGAATAAAAATAAAAACGTGATTGGCATTGTTGGCGATGGTGCTTTTTTAATGACCGGAATGGAATTAATTACAGCAGTCTCTAAAAATTTAGGAATGTTGATCTTTATTTTTCATGATGGTGAGTTGGGACAAATTGCGCAGTTTCAACAAATACCGATGAACCGGAAAACCGCGTCGGTCATAGGTGATATCAATTTC
>JAGWPQ010000496.1 GCA_028877045.1 Bacteroidota bacterium
CTCAAACAAAATGATATTAAAAAAGTGTTGGCTTATTCAACAGTAAGCCAGTTGGGTTATATGTTTTTGGGATTAGGTGTTGGTGCTTACACGGGTGCTGTGTTTCATGTAATGACCCACGCATTTTTTAAAGCATTATTATTTCTTGCGGCAGGATCTGTTATCCATGCCATGCATCACGAACAGGATATTCGCAAAATGGGCGGATTAAAAAAACAGCTACCCATCACGCATATTACTTTTTTGATGGGATGTATTGCCATCTCCGGTATTCCGCCGTTCAGCGGTTTCTTTTCTAAAGATGAAATATTGGCTGCTGCATTCGCAAAGAATCCTGTTTATTGGGGATTGGGTGTTGCAGGTGCCGCTATGACTGCATTCTACATGTTTCGTTTGTATGCAACAACTTTCTTGGGAACATTCAGAGGAACACAAGATCAACAACATCATTTGCATGAAAGTCCGGCGGCAATGACTATTCCATTGATCGTACTGGCAATATTAAGTGTGATCGGCGGCTTTGTTGGCGTGCCCGAAATATTAGGAGGTCATCATGAATTACATCAATTTTTATCTTCTGTTCTAACAACAGAAGTGGCACACGAATCGGCAAAGAATACAGAATATTTATTGATGGGAATTTCTGTTGCAGTGGCTGCCATCGCCATCATTTTCGCTATCAATAAATTCAGTAAGAAACCTGAATTGGAAGATGCGAAAGGTTTTGGAAAAGTGTTGGAAAACAAATGGTATGTTGATGAATTGTATGATGCCGTTATTGTAAAACCAAATAACGCAAAAGGAAAATTCCTGAAAAATATTTTCGAAAAAAATATAATTGATGCTGCAGTAAACGGCGTTGGTAAAATGATAAATTATTCATCGCGTCAGATACGTTTGATTCAAAGCGGTTTGGTAAGCGGTTATATTTTATTTATGGTTTTGGCAATTATTGTGGTGGTTTTGATTTGGGTGAATGATGGCTACATTTATAAATTTTTCTATAAACTTTTTTAAAAGCTGAAAGGCGAATAGAAATATGATTCCAGTTTTATTGATATTGATTCCTTTGTTAAGCGGCTTGGTAACTTTCTTTTTGAAAGATGCAAAAGCTGCTAAAAGTTGGTCGTTATTATCTTCTGTTATTACACTGGCAGTTGTGTTAAGCGGGTTGTTTATTTACGATCACAACAGCGAAACAATGTACGATGCCGAATGGTTGCCATCTTTGGGAAGCCGCTTCAGTCTTGCATTAGACGGCATGGGCAAAATGCTTACTTTATTGACTGCCCTTTCTTTTCCCGCAGTATTTGCATCAACTTATAAAAATTCGTACAAACAACCGGGAGGTTTTTACGGACTGATGTTGTTATCACAGGCCGGATTAATGGGTGTCTTTCTTGCATCGGATGCATTGTTATTTTATTTCTTCTGGGAGCTTGCATTAATACCCGTTTATTTTTTATGTTCTATCTGGGGTGGCGAAAAAAGAATTGCAGTTACGTTTAAATTTTTCATTTATACATTCATCGGTTCGTTATTAATGCTTGCCGGGATTTTAGTTTTATATTTTCACACAGCCGATCATTCATTTGCTATAAAATCTTTGTACAACCTTCATCTTTCAGCAAAAAATCAAAACGTTATTTTCTGGTTATTCTTTATTGCATTTGCCATCAAGATGCCGGTATTTCCTTTCCATACGTGGCAACCCGATACGTACGAACAATCGCCAACTGCCGTGACCATGATATTAAGTGGTGTGATGGTAAAGATGGGAATCTTTGCATTGGTGCGTTGGCTGATACCAATATTTCCTGATGCTGCTGCAAACTTCAGTTCAATTATAATTATATTTTCCATCATCGGAATGATCTATGCTTCGCAGATCGCGATCCAACAAGATGATATAAAAAGATTAATTGCCTATTCATCCATCGCGCATATCGGTTTAATGTGTGCAGCCATTTTTGCACACAATAAAATTGGATTGGAAGGCGTGATGGTGCAAATGTTTAATCACGGTATTAATGTGATTGGATTGTGGGTCGTTGCTGATGTGATTGAGCAACAACTCGGCACACGTAAAATAAGTGAGCTTGGCGGATTGGCACAAAAAGCACCTACACTGGCGATCTTATTTGTAATAATGTCGTTGGCAAATATTGCATTGCCATTGACCAATTCTTTTGTGGGAGAATTTTTAATGTTTGTTGGATTATTCCAGTATAATATCTGGGCCGCAGCGATAGCGGGCATCAGTATTATCCTGGCTGCGGTGTATACATTGAACATGATCCAGAAAATATTTTATGGAAATACTGTTTCATTAACTGCCAATGCAGTTGATGCAAAAAATAATGTGCAATGGATCTTAATTGCATTGGTTGTTGTGGTAGTTGTTTTAGGTGTTTATCCGCAACCAATCATTAATTTAACTAAGGATACTGTAAATACAATTTTTGTAAATCGTTAGAGTGATTGGGAGATGATGTAATTCGCATCGCAACTAAAAACTCATAACTTATAACTCAATATGAACGCGATTATACTTTCTGCTTTATTAGGTGTGGTGATGATGTTCAGCAGCGTCTTCACTCAAAATAAAATGGCCATCAGAAACATTGCCATCATCGGCTTATTGGTTTTGCTTGCAGGTAATTTACTGAACATTTATACACCATACAGTTTTAATGTTGATTCGCACAACATGCTTCGCTTCGACAATTTTGGTTTGTTCTTTAATTCTATTGCAATTGTTTCAACTTTATTATATGTTATTTTAAGCGGAAGTGATATTGTAAAAGTGGGCAACTATCCGGCAGAATATTTTGCGTTGCTGTTTTTTGTGCTGTGTGGTGTAACTATTTTATCATCGTACAATTCTTTGCTGATGTTGTTTTTGGGAGTTGAGATCATGTCAATTCCTTTATACATTCTTACCGGTGCCGATAAAAAGAATTTAAAAAGTAACGAAGCTTCATTGAAATATTTTTTGATGGGCGCTTTTTCAACCGGCATCATGTTAATGGGGATTGCTTTATTATATGGCGCATCAGGCAATTTTAATTTTGAAGTGATTCATGACAAAGGAACCATTGCCGAATTTGGAATATTATCACCGTTAGGATTATTATTGATATTTATTTCGCTTGCATTTAAAGTTTCGGCAGCGCCATTTCATTTCTGGACACCCGATGTGTATGATGGTGCGCCAAGCGTATTTACTTCGTTCATGGCTACCATTGTGAAAGCAGCTGGGTTTATTGCATTTATAAAATTGTTTAGTGTTAGAATGACGGATTTAGGTCCATCTTATTTTATCATTTTACCGGTTGTTATTATTTCAACTTTGTTGGTAGGGAATATTACTGCTGTTTTTCAGCAAAGCGTAAAACGAATGCTGGCATATTCGAGCATTGCACAGGCAGGCTTTATGTTATTTGCATTGTACAGCAATAACGACCTCAGTACCGAAGGTATTTTATTATATGCAGCAGCATACAGCATTGCAACGATAGGTACTTTTGGGATATTGATAAAAATGAAAGATTACACTTTCGACGGGTATAATGGATTGGCTAAAAAAGAGCCGCTGGTTGCTGCAACCAATACAGTATTTTTATTATCGCTGGCGGGCATTCCGTTAACTGCAGGGTTCTTTGCAAAATATTATATGCTTGCTTCTGCTTTGAAAAATAACGGGTCATCATTATGGTTGGTGATCGTTGCGGTATTATTTGCAGCGGTAAGTGTCTATTATTATTTCCGCGTTATCCAGGCCATGTATTTTAAAGATGGCGATGCCGAAACATCAGAAATAAACAACAGATTTAAATTCGTATTGGTTGTATTGGCGGTTTTGATCATTTTGATCGGGATCAATCCTTCCATCTTATTCCGGTGGTATTATTTCTAGAACGATAAAATATTTACATAGAATTTACTGTTTCTATCCTTAAAATATTCCCTTTATCATTTTATTGCATTGCATTTAATAATCTCAATTACCTTTATTAGGTTGTTGAATAAATTAATTGCATGACACTTGTAGATTCTTTTCAATTAGCTTTCCGTACCGTAAAAGGAAATAAGCTTCGTACCGGTATAACCGTTGCCATCATTGCATTCGGCATCATGGCACTGATTGGTATCATCACCGCTATTCAGGCAATGAATCAAAGTTTGAAAGAAAGTTTTTCTTCAATGGGCGCCAATGCATTCAGTATTCGATTCAAAGAATCCAATGTTCATTTTGGCGGCAGAGGTAACGAGGTTAAAAAAACACAGCGGGGTAAAAAAGAAAAAACATCGAATCTTAATAAATACATTTTAAAACAGGATGCAGAATATTTTAAAGAGAATTTTAAATTTCCTGCAGAGGTAAGTATTTATTTACGCGGCCCGAATAGTCAGGAATGCCGGTATGAGGATAAGAAAACAAACCCTGTTGTGAACGTTTGGGGTGGCGATGAAGATTATCTATCGGTAAATGCATTCACCCTCAGGGAAGGAAGAAATCTAAATAACTTAGATGTTAGCAGCGGAAGAAGTGTTTGTTTAATTGGGAATAATGTAGCAGCAAAATTATTTGGCGACAACCCCGAAAAATGTATCGATAAAATTATTCGTGTTGGCGGAATGCCGTATCGTGTTATCGGGTTATTGAAAAGCAAAGGTTCGAGTGCTATGTTGCGCCAGGATGATGTGATCATTACTTCGTATAATAATGTTAAAAGATTACAGAATTCAGCCAAATCTTTTTTTATAGGTGTTATGGTTGATAATGTTGCACAGCTTGATCCGGCTGTTGGTGAAAGCACTGCGGTTTTTCGTGCAGTAAGACAATTGCAACCCACCGATACAGATAATTTCGTGATCGAAAAAAGCGACAAGTTTGCCGAACTGTTTATTTCATTATTAAGCGGTATCACAGGTTCTGCGGGCGCTATTGGAATGATTACTTTAATTGGTGCTGCGATAGGTTTAATGAATATCATGCTGGTAGCAGTTAATGAAAGAACACGTGAAGTTGGATTAATAAAAGCAATTGGCGGTAAGAGTAAAAATGTTCGTCAGCAGTTTTTATTCGAAAGTATGATCATTAGTTTGATGGGTGCTTTGTGGGGAATTATTTTAGGAGTGATAGTGGGCAATCTCTTTGCCTCATTTATGAATACAGGATTTGTAATACCATGGGCATGGGTAATTGGTGGTATCGTAATTTGCTCCTTGGTTGGATTGGCTGCGGGAATTTATCCTGCAATGAAAGCTGCAAAACTTAATCCTATTAATGCACTGCGCTACGAGTAAATTATTTTCTCTTAAA
>JAGWPQ010000051.1 GCA_028877045.1 Bacteroidota bacterium
ATCATCACACCCGAATTATCCATCATCACCAATATCGGTTGGGATCACATGAACATGCTGGGCGATAGTTTAGAAAAGATCGCATTCGAAAAAGCAGGCATCATCAAACAAAATATCCCTGTGGTGATTGGTGAAAGCATCGCTGAAACAAAACCGGTATTTGAACAAAAGGCAAAAGAATTATCTGCCCCAATTATTTTTGCACAAGAAAAAAAATATGTTGCCGACTGGAAATATGAAGATCATTTTTTGAATGTTGCAGTAGCACATCATCACAATGATGAAAGAGAAAATTATTCGTTGGACCTGCCGGGAATTTATCAGACAAAAAATTTACTTACCGTTCTGGAAAGTGTACACCAGTTGAATTTGAAGGGATGGCAATTACATCAGCCTGTCATTCAAAAAGCATTATCTGAAGTAAAAAAATTAACCGGTTTGCATGGCCGTTGGGAAGTGATCAAACAACATCCAACCATTGTTTTGGATGTGGCACACAATGTTGATGGCATGAAACAGGTTGCCGAACAAATAAAACATTCCGATTATGATCATTTGCATATTGTGATAGGAATGGTGAAAGATAAAGAAGTAGAAAAAGTGTTGGAACTCTTACCGCATCATGCAACATATTATTTTTCCAAAGCACAAATTCCAAGAGCATTGAACGAAGAAAGCTTAATGCAAAAAGCAAAAGTTTTTGGTTTAAAAGGTGACGCTTATGCAACTGTTGATATTGCATTACGATCTGCATTAACCAATGCCGGTAAAAAAGATATGATACTTGTTTGCGGCAGTGTGTTTGTTGTTGGAGAAGTTAATCTGTAAAAGATTACACGAATTGATTGCTTTTAATTTTTAGTTGATTAATAAATTTCATCAAGTTTAATTTTGCAACGATTTAGTTTTTCTTTTTTTAGTTTTTTATCATTCAAATTTCATCCAACCCAATCTCACCATCGATTCATACATGGCACCTAATTGCACGCCATGCATAAATTTATTTTCTTTCAACAGTTGAATAAATTCTTCTTTCGAAAAACTTACCACATCCATATCTTCAAGCTCATCAAAATTTGTTGATTCTATTTTTACAGCATTCTTTGCCAGAAAAAAATAAGCGATATTATTCATCAATGCAGGATTAGCTGCGGCTGTAAATAAATATTCAACTTCATTCGAAGTATAACCTGTTTCTTCCTGCATCTCACGCAGGGCAGCAGTTGCAGGGTCTTCATCCTTTTCAATAATTCCACCTGCCAACTCAAAAGTTGTTTGATCGATCGGATAACGGTACTGCCGCACCATCACTACCCTCTCTTCTTTTGTAACAATAAACATGTTACAAAAGTTTGGGAGTTCCACAACAAAATAAGGATCAATAATTCTTCCGTCCGGCAACATGCAACTATCGACTTTTGCATGAAACCATTTATTTTCATACACATATTTTGTTGACAACACTTTCCATTTCAGATCTCTCATTGAAAAATTATTAACTGAAAATTTATTTGATTGTGAGCTTTCCTAATTTTTGTAAAGCCAAAAATATTCCTGTCATGTGCATCGACTGAATAAATTTATTTTTTGTAAACATCTCCACAAATTCATCCATCGAAACCAACAGCACTTCCACATCTTCATCTTTATCCAATTCCTGCGAAGCATCAAACTCACCGCCGGTTGCCAAGAACATGTGCATTAAATTGGTATTCGTAGTTGGGTTTGGAGAAGTGTTTCCTAAAAATTCAATCTTATCAAAACGATAACCTGTTTCTTCCAATAATTCTCTTGCGATCGTTTCTGTTGCATTGGCATCTGTTTTATCAACACAACCGCCGGGCAATTCCAATGCAATAACATCTAAACCATGACGGTAAATTTTTTCCAAGATAATTTTACCATCTTTTGTAATGGCAACAGCACAGGTATAATCGGGAAAACCGTACACATAAAATGGCTCAACCACAACCCCATCAGGCCTTACACAGGAATCGGAACGAACATCGATCCATTTATCTTTTAATAATTGTTTCGATTCTCGTGTCGTCCATTTTAATTCTCTTTCCATTACCAATTTTTATTTTTACGCAATGCTGAAATGTGCGCCACATGATGTTTGCCATGCCATGCATACATTCCCAATAAAAACCATAAAGTCATTTTTCTGCCATGCTCGGGATGAACAACTGTTCTTTCAAATTCATCCTGCGATAAATCTTTTATGGTTGCATACCAACGTTGATGCAACGCATGCAATAAAGTGATCGAAACATTCACAGGCACTGTTTCATTATCGGCCAACTTTGCCCATTCTTTTTCTTCGTAAGGTTTTATGGTTGGCGAATCTTCCGTTAATCCCA
>JAGWPQ010000497.1 GCA_028877045.1 Bacteroidota bacterium
AACAAGAAGCAAGTATCAAGGAACAAGAAGCAAGTATCAAGGAACAAGAAGCAAGTATCAAGGAACAAGAAGCAAGTATCAAGGAACAAGAAGCAAGTATCAAGGAACAAGAAGCAAGTATCAAGGAACAAGGAACAAGGGGCGTAAATAAATTGTAAAATTACTTTTTATGTCGCAGGAACTTGAAAATAGGTTTGAAGAATTTGCTAAGCGAGTAAGAAATTTTTGCCTTGAATTAAAGTTCGATATTATTAACCGCGAATATATCGGTCAGTTAATCAGATCAAGTGGTTCGGTTGGCGCAAATTATATTGAGGCATCAGATAGTTTGGGTAAAGCTGATGAATTGATGAAATTGAAAATTTCGAGAAGAGAAGCAAAGGAATCGGTTTATTGGCTTAAACTATTGCTAACCTACAATGACACGATATTAGAAGAAAACAGAATTAGCTTGATTGATGAAGCACTGCAAATAAAAAAGATATTATCTGCGATTATTAATAAATTGTAATTGTATTTAAACTTTTTTTTCATGAGACCTGTGCCTTGTTGCCTGATTTTTTTTCCTTGAAACTTGAGCCCTGAATCTTGGAACTTGAATCTTGAAACTTGAATCTTGAAACTTGTCCCTTGTTTCTTGGAACTTGAAACTTGAAACCTTAACTTCGCTTTTTAATGAGACTATCTACCAAACATCTTCTTGGTATCAAACACCTCAACAAAGAGGATATCCAATTAATTCTTTCAACTGCATCAAATTTTAAAGACGTTTTACAACGCCCCGTTAAAAAAGTTCCTTCATTGCGTGATGTAACCATCGTAAATCTTTTTTACGAAAATTCGACACGTACCAGAATGAGTTTTGAATTGGCTGAAAGGAGATTGAGTGCTGATACACTAAATTTTACTTTAAGCAGTTCATCTGCAGCAAAAGGAGAAACTTTACTCGATACAGTAAATAATATCCTGAGTATGAAAGTGGATATGGTGGTGATGCGCCACAGTGCCAGCGGAGCGCCGCATTTTCTGGCCAAACATATTCCTGCTGCTATCGTAAATGCCGGTGACGGAATTAATGAACATCCTACGCAAGCCTTGCTGGATGCGTTTTCCATGCAGGAACGATTTGGAAAATTAGAAGGATTGAAAGTGGCCATCATTGGCGACATCATGCATAGCCGTGTTGCTTTGAGTGATATTTATTTATTGAAAAAAATGGGTGCCGAAATTGTTGTTGCCGGTCCGCCAACATTAATCCCCAAATATATTACCGAAGCATTGAATGTTCGTGTTGAATATAGTGTGAAGAAAGCATTGCAATGGTGCGATGTGGCAAATGTGCTGCGCATTCAGTTAGAGCGGCAAAACCAACCGTTATTTTCTTCTTTACGTGAATACAGTTTAGCGTACGGCATCAATCGAAAATTATTGGAAAGTCTGGGAAAAGAAATTATGATCATGCATCCAGGGCCCATTAATCGTGGTGTTGAATTAGACAGCGACGTTGCCGACGGGCCATTTTCAATTATTTTGAATCAGGTAGAAAATGGTGTGGCAGTTAGAATGGCTGTATTATATTTACTGGCGAATAGAGAAAACTAAAAAATATACGATTTGAAATTTTAGATTTACGATTTATCGTATAAATGCAAAAAGTAAAACAGAAATCATAAATCGTATATTGTAAATCGAAAATTCAAACCTTATGCGTATTTGCTTATTTCCCGGAACATTCGATCCAGTAACATTAGGTCATGTTGATATTATCAACCGGGCATTGCCTTTGTTTGATAAAATTTATGTGGGCATTGGTTTAAATTCTTCGAAGAGTCCTATGTTCAGTGCCGAACAAAGGGTGAAATGGGTTCAGGAAATTTATAAAGATGAACCAAGAGTGGAAAGTGTGATGTATGATGGGTTAACGATTAACTTTTGCAGAACCATTAAAGCAAATTTCATTTTGCGCGGCATCCGTTACGTCAGCGATTTTGAATATGAAAAAACAATTGCTGATGCCAATCGCACATTAGACCGGAGCATTGAAACTGTTTTTTTAACAGGCGAACCAAAATATACTTCTGTGGCATCAACCATTGTAAGAGACATTATTAAAAATGGCGGCGATGCTTCTTTATTCCTTCCCGATCTGGTTGGTAAATCAATTCATGAAAATCATTTATTGTAAATGCGTATCTGGTTTAATAAAGATATTTCGATCGATCAGTTAAATCAACTGAACAAAAATAATTTAGGCGAACATCTGGGAATACTGTTTACAGAAATTGGCGACAATTATCTGAAAGCAACCATGCCTGTTGATCATCGTACCACACAACCTTATGGATTATTGCATGGCGGTGCAAGTGTTGCACTCGCCGAAACCCTTGGCAGCGTTGCTTCTGCGCTGGTGATCGATACCGACAAAAATATTTGTGTTGGATTGGAAATCAATGCCAATCATGTTCGTGGTGTTAAAAGCGGAATCGTTACAGGTACGGTAACACCCATTCATATCGGTGCATCTACACATGTTTGGGAAATTAAAATTCACGACGATAAAGAGAAATTAATTTGTGTCAGCCGGTTAACTGTTGCAGTCTTACAAAAAAAATAAGATTACAATTTTTTCCACTTATCAATTATGTCGATAATGTTTTGATACGTATTTTGCAAACATTCATTCATTTCAGTTTCATTCACCCATTTTATTTCGGAAATACCTTCGGTTGTTTGCGGAATTAATTTTTGATCATCAAGAATTTTCATTGCAAACCAATGTGTTTCTTTGGTAACCTCTTCACTTATCCATTCATCAAAATAGTGATGGTAAGTAATATCAATTAATTTTCCCAATGCAATATTGGTAATGCCTGTTTCTTCCTCCACTTCACGCACAGCACAGACTTCAATCGATTCACCCTCATCTAATTTTCCTTTGGGCAGATCCCATTTGCCGCGGCGGAATATCATCAATAATTCATTCCTGTTATTCGATACCAGACCGCCGGCTGCTATAATTTTTCTTTTCATGTTGTGTTGATAAGATTCTGCAATCTACAATCAAAAATAATTATTCAAACTTTACCTTCGTTTTTATGACGAACGAAAAAGCAGTTGCAGAAAAATTATTGCAGGTTCAGGCCATAAAATTGAGTCCTGAAAATCCTTTTACCTGGGCAAGTGGCTGGAAGAGCCCGATCTATTGCGATAACCGAAAAGTATTATCGTTTCCTTTTGTACGCGATTTTATAAAAAGTGAAATGTGCAATGTGATATTTGAAAAATTTCCGCAAGCCGAAATGCTTGCAGGAGTAGCGACAGCGGGTATTGCATGGGGAGCAATGGCCGCCGATCAATTAAAATTGCCATACATTTATGTGCGGCCAAAACCAAAAGAACATGGTTTGGGAAATCAGATAGAAGGATATTATTCTGCCGGACAAAAAGTATTGGTCATTGAAGATCTGATCTCAACAGGCAAAAGCAGTTTGCAGGTAGTGGAGGTTTTAAAACAACAGGGATTGGAAGTGGTTGGAATGGTTTCTATTTTTAATTATGGTTTTGATGTGGCAGAGAAAGCATTTAAAGATGCTGCTGTATCTTATCGATCATTGACCAATTATCAAACATTAATTAGTTTGGCTGTTGAAAAGAATATTGTTTCGGCCGATACGGAAAGTTTATTGATGCAATGGCGGAATGATCCGGCAAATTGGAAAGGGATTTAATGTTGAGTGATAGAATGAGTGAATGATAAAATTATAAAAACGTGAATCGTTGGGATGCTTCTTTACTTGCGATTTACTTTGCTCCACAAAGCCCCGAACGTTGAAGAGTGTCCTGAAGGGATTCCTTTGGAGAAATACAAATGCCCGTAACAAAAAATATAAATGTTCAATAAAGGATGAAAAAATTATTTTTTGCAATTGCAGTTTTATTTATTTCGAATGCCGTGCAATCGCAGGTGATGGCTGCAAAGAAAGAATGGATAACTATTAAATCGGCCAATTTAAAATGCTGGGAATGCAAAGAACGTTTGGAAAAATATCTGATCTCTGAAAATGAATCAACGATGGAAAGCGGTATTGTTCAGAGAAAATATAATTTATTATCAGGCGAAATAAGAATTCAATATTATCCCGATCGTGTAACTCCCGATGTTATCAGAACCGTTTTGAATAATGCCGGCTATGATGCCGACAGCACCAAGGCCGACCCTGAAGCCTATAAAAAATTACCGCCCATTTGCAAAAGGGCCGAAGATGGGGGCGGACCACAAAAAGGAAAACCCTGTCATCTGCAACCCTACAATCGCTGATTAAGTTTTTAATTTTTGTTTGATAACGATGTTACAATACAATATGGTTTTTTATTATTATTAACAGTTGTACAGTAAACGTTTGATACGATTATTGGCTCTTATGCAGAACTTTAACGCCAATAAATGAAAAACATTTCATTTTTTTCAATAATCATTTCAGCGCTCATTTTTACAGGTTGTTCTAAGACTGCCGATAATACTGCTGCTGCAAACAGTGCCACTTCGCTTTGGCCATTAAAAGCAGGGAACAGCTGGGTTTATCAGGATTCGAGTTATGATGCAAACGGAGCTTTAACCGATAGTTATTCCGATTCAACTTTTATTACAAATCAAACAACTAATGCCAATGGTATTAATTTTTTTGGGTTCGACGATTCAACAGGTTGGTTTGGAGCATCAAGTTTTGCCGGTGTTGACGGATCTAATACTTCTTTGTATTTAATAGACAGCACTAATACAGATGCATACATATTTTTTTCCTTAAACCCGCCCGATGGCTATTTAACAGACAGCACAAGTTTTGAATCTAATTCTTCCAATGCCGGATCAGATGGATTATTTGGTTTTAAGAATACATTCAATATTAACGGTTATACCTGTTACAAAAACCAGGAAAATGTAACCGACGAAAACGGGAATATTACTTATGCAACTGTTTATTATGTTTCGCCCGGTGTGGGGGTGGTGCGCATCGAAGAATATTCTACCGATACCAATAACGTTTTGTATTTAGATTATTCGCAAACATTGGTGTCATATAAATTAAATTAAGTTGCCTTTGTGCCGGCATTCCTATCTCATCATTAATTTTATTGCAGTTATTTTATAGGCAATAATGTTAAATAAAATTCACAAAAAATATCGCGAAAGAGATTTTGTTTTTTTTAACAACGTGCCGGTAAACTTTTGATCATATTGATGGTTCTTAGCAGAGTATAAGTATCGTAAAACCTAATGAAAAGAATACTGTTTTTTACAACCATCATTTCCATTTTAGTTCTTGCAGGTTGTGCAAAAAATATCAGTAATAATAATACTGCCAACAGCGCCAATTCGCTTTGGCCATTAAAACAGGGCAACAACTGGGTCTACCAGGATTCTATTTACGATTCTACGGGTGCTGTTTTACAAACCTATTCCGATTCCACTTTTATTTCTGCAAATACCCTTAATAACAGCGGTATTACTTTTTTTGCATACAACGATTCTTTGGGGTGGTTTGGTGCGCAAAGTTATATTGCTGTTGATGCCACCAATACTTCTTTGTACGGATTAGACAGCAGTACTGCAGTATCGCCTTATTTATTTTTTCAATCGGCATCGTATGATGGTTATGTAATTGGATCAAACCAGGATTATTCAAATCCTGCCTGCATCGGAGTAGATAATTTGTATGGTTATGCAAGCACTTATAACATAAATGGCTATACCTGTTACAAAAGCTCGGACAATATAACAGATTGCAACGGGAACGTTATTTATGCCGATGTTTATTATGTTTCGCCCGGTGTGGGAGTGGTGCGCATCGAAGAATATTCGCCTGTTCCAAACAGTACAACCAATGCTTTATATTTAGATTATTCACAAACATTGATGTCGTACAAAATAAATTAAACTTTCACCTATAAAGTCATTCGCCATTGGGGGAAGCAGGCCACATGTGAAAAGCTTTGCATCCTTCAATGGCGTTAACAATTTTGTACTTAGCTTTTGTATTTCATGGCATCGCCTGTTGCGTCGCACACTTGTACGGTTTGTACTTTATTCAACTTTTTATTTTGTTGGTGAAAATAATAATGAAGGCGAATGTGTGCCATTGAAATATTGATTTTCAATATTATTATTTTTTGTTTAGTAATATCTTATAGTATAAATTAGCATATTGGCTGTAATGCACTAATTCAATTTAACAGATGAAAATAAGAATCAAGAACTCTTCTATTACACTTAAGGTGATTAGTTTATTACAATTCATTGGAGGAATAGTAGG
>JAGWPQ010000498.1 GCA_028877045.1 Bacteroidota bacterium
AAAAAAATTACACTTATTCTGATGAAGAAATAAAAATGTTTTACGAACGTCTGGAGTTACACGAAGATGATGCAAGCCAATCCTACTCTGTTCAGCAAGCTCATCAAATTATCAGAAATAAGTAAGTCGCATCATGACTTATCAAATTATCATTAAAGAGGAAGCACTTGAAGATACAAGAGAAGCCTATAATTATTACGAAAATTTAAGCGAAGGTCTGGGTGAAAGGTTTTTAGAAAAGCTTGAAGCCGCCTACACATCTTTATCCTTATATCCCACCAACTTCGGTTTTATTGATGATAAAAAAATTCTTCGCGATAAAATCGTGGATGTTTTTCCTTTTACTGTTATTTATAGCATTAAGGAGAAAAATGTAATTATTGTTGCTGTACATAATTGTTATAAACATCCCGATAAGAGATACCGGTAAAAGAAAGTTATCTTTGCCGCATGTCAGCACTTACAAACATCCGTGACCTTTCATTGGCGCAGTTAGAAAATTACTTCGAGACCATCGGCGAAAAAAAATTTCGTGTAAAACAGGTCTACGAATGGTTATGGCAAAAACATGCCCTGAGTTTTGACGACATGACCAATTTAAGCAAAGACCTTCGTAATAAACTTTCGCAGGAATTTTCTTTTCCTTCATTAAAAATAGATGCAGTTCAAACAAGCGATGACGGAACTATAAAAAGCCGTTTCAAAACTTTCGACGGTCATGCCATCGAAGGCGTTTTAATTCCAACCGAAGAAAGAAAAACTGCATGTGTCAGTTCGCAGATCGGTTGCAGCTTAAGTTGTAAGTTTTGTGCTACCGGTTACATGGACAGAAAAAGAAATTTACATTTTGATGAGATCTATGACGAAGTTGTTTTAATCAATCAGCAAAGCGAAAAAACGTACGAAAAAAAATTAAGCAATATTGTTTTCATGGGCATGGGCGAACCTTTGCTTAATTACAACAATGTTTTAAAAGCCATCGAAAAAATTACTGCCGAAGACGGATTGTTCATGAGCCCAAAAAGAATTACCGTATCAACTGCAGGTGTTGCAAAACAAATAAAAAAATTGGGCGATGATAAAGTACGTTTCAAATTAGCATTATCGCTGCATGCTGCCAACGATACAAAAAGAGATGAGATCATGCCGATCAATGAAACAAATAATATCGCGGCATTGATTGAAGCCTTGAATTATTTCTACAAACAAACCGGTAACGAAATAACATTCGAATATATTTTATTGAAGAATTTCAACGACTCCATAAAAGATGCAGAAGAGCTGATCAAGATTTACCGTCAGGTTCCTGCCGATCTCGTAAACATCATCGAATACAATCCAATTGATGCTTTTCAATTCACAAAACCCGATGAAGAAAGCATTCAAAATTTCATGGGCTTCTTAGAAAAAAACAGGGTAAATGCACGACTGCGCCGCAGTCGCGGCAAAGATATTGACGCAGCCTGCGGACAATTAGCCAACAAAAAATAGTTTCAAAGAATTACTCAATTACCGATAACTTTTTTAGTTCTACCTATAACACCTGCTATTTAGGCCAAGTACTGCGTTTGTTTTAAACTTACTTAAAACAATAAAGTCATTATTATGAACTAAAACATTTTATAATGAAAAAGCTATTATTCTTAAGCTCATGCATTTTCGCATTCGTTTGTTTTGCAAATGCACAACCACCTCAAAATAAAAATGCCGGTAATTACAACAAGCCATCCTACAATTGCCCGTTTAAACATCAACCAATGCAAAATTGTTTTGCACAAAATCATCCCTTACTTAAAAGAAAAATAGGAATGATGTATGGTTTGCATCTAAGCCCCGACCAAATGAAACAAACAACAGCAATCAATGAAGATTTCCACAACCAGATCTCAGCATTACAAAAAAATGATAAGATTTCGTTGGGCGAATACAAAACAAAAATGGCTGCATTGCAAAATGATCATAAAACAAGATTAGAAGCATTGCTAACCGATGCACAAAAAAATACAATTGCTCAGCGCAAACAAAATGCAATGATCAATGCACAGGTTAGAAGTACTGCCAGATTGGAAAGAATGAAATTAACTTTAGGATTAAGCGATGATCAGGTTGCAAAAATAAAAGCACATCAAACCGAAATGCACAATAAAATGCAGGCAATACATCAAAATGAAAACTTATTGCCCGAACAAAGAAGAGAACAATTAAACTCATTGATGTCACAAAGAGGAGAGTTCATAAAATCCGTACTTACACCCGAACAATTAAGTAAGGCAGATAGTCTGAAAAAAAATTTCAGGGGCAGATGGAATATGAATAATCGTCTGCCCATTTCAAAATAATTCTCCCGTAAAAAATCAAAAACTAAACCCTTTCTCTTTCCCGGGAAGGGGTTTCGTTTTTAAAAGTTTATCTTCGCCGTTCCTGTTGCAAAACAGCAAAACAAAAAACATGAGTAATAAACCATTCGAGAAATTTATTAAGCCCGAATTCAAAGGCGCTAAAAAGAAAGAAGCGATCCGTCAGGATAAACGCAAAGCCAAAGCCGAATCCAGAGCCATTGGCGAAGAATTAAGAAGAAAAAAGTTGGACAAAAAAAGAGGAATCGTTTCTGATAAACCAGAGGAAACAAGATTCAAGAAACAAGATTCAAGAGTCAAGGTTCAAGATTCAAGATTCAAGGTTCAAGGTTCAAAAAACAAGTTTCCCGAAAAAGGACCAGCAACATTAACTCAACAAAAAAACATTTCTTCTCAGGATTCTTTTGAGCCCGTTGAAATAAACGAGAACTCTCCTGTAATGCCTCT
>JAGWPQ010000499.1 GCA_028877045.1 Bacteroidota bacterium
AACATGTAGAATGCAGTCATAGCGGCACCTGCAACACCCAATCCCCAATAAACAGGATTCTTTGCAAATGCAGCAGCCAATATTTCATCTTTAGAAAAGAACCCGCTGAACGGCGGAATACCGGAGATGGCAATACATCCCATTAAAAAAGTAATATGCGTGATGGGAAGATGTTTTTTTAATCCGCCCATTTTGCGAATATCCTGTTCGTGATGCATGGCATGAATAACAGATCCTGCCGCAAGAAATAATAATGCTTTAAAAAATGCGTGTGTCATTACATGAAATACAGCACCGGTGTAAGCACCAACACCCAATCCCAAAAACATATAACCCAACTGGCTTACTGTTGAATAAGCCAACACTTTTTTAATATCGTTTTGTTTGAGCGCGATGGTTGCCGCGAACAAAGCTGTTGCCAATCCAATGATGGCAACTAAGTTCATCGAAACTTCACTCATCGAATACAAAACATTGCTGCGTGCGATCATGTAAATACCTGCGGTAACCATGGTGGCAGCATGTATCAATGCAGATACAGGGGTTGGACCGGCCATCGCATCGGGCAACCAGGTGTACAAAGGAATTTGTGCACTCTTTCCCATTGCACCAACAAATAATAAGATAGTAATGCCGGTAACATCAAATGAACTCAGTGTTGATGCATGTGCAAACACATCGGCATAATTTGCAGTTCCTAATTTTTCTATCAACCAAAATACTGCTAATAAAAAACCAAGATCGCCAATGCGGTTCATCACAAAAGCTTTTCTGGCAGCATAATTATAATCATCGTTCTTAAACCAAAAGCCGATCAATAAATACGAACATAAACCAACGCCTTCCCAACCGATGAACATGATCACATAGTTGGCGCCCATCACCAATAACAACATCGAGAAGATAAATAAATTGAGGTACGAAAAATATCTTCCGAAATGTTGCGGTTCTTCATCATGCATGTATGAAGTTGAATACACATGGATCAAAAAACCAACGCCGGTAATAATTAATAAGAATAAAGATGATAGTGCATCGATCTGAAATGCAAATGCAATTTTTAAAGTATCGAGATTGATGAAATTAAAATAGTCAACAACAGTTGCGCCATTTGCTTTCACATCAAAAAATAAAATCACACTCACAACAAACGATGCGAATACTGAAGTACAGCCAATGATGGATATCAATGATTTTGAAAGTGATTTTCTTCCCAATCCATTAATCAAAAATCCAATCAACGGAAACAACGGAACTAAGTAAACTAATTTATTCATAAGCCCAATCCCCAAAAGGGAGAATTAATTTTTCAATCTGTTTAAAAAATTCACATCAACCGAATGTGTATTGCGATACATCATCACAATAATAGCCAGTCCCACACTCACTTCTGCCGCAGCCACTACCATGATGAAGAAAACAAATAATTGCGCATCGGTTCCTGTTGTCGTTAATTTATCGCTTAAATAAGCAACGCCGTGATGCATTTTCGAAAAAGCAACCAGCAATAAATTAACGGCATTCAGCATTAATTCGATGCACATAAAAACAATGATCACATTTCTGCGAACCAATACGCCAACAATTCCGATACAGAATAATGCTAACGATAAAATGATATAATATTGAATAGGCATATTTAACAAGTTTCAAGTTCCAAGTTTCAAGTTCCAAGTTCCAAGTTTCAAGTTCCAAGTTTCAAGTGCTACGCTTGTATCTTGTTCCTTGTGTCTTGGTTCTTGCGCCTTGTATCTTTAAAAATTAATTTTTCTTTCCAATTACAACCGCACCAACCATCGCACTTAAAAACAATACACTGCTTATTTCGAAAGGCACCAGATAATCTGAAAACAACAGTTTTCCCAAATTGCCGATCAAACCAATATTTCCCACTTTCATTTCAGCAACTTTATTACCGATCTCTGTTGCCTGACGCACCAGCGAAACCAATATCATCAATAAACAGCCACCCGAAACAGCCCCTGCCAATTTCATCCAGAGATTTTTTTGCGGCTCCGATTCGGTATTCAAATTCATCAGCATGATCACAAATAAAAACAACACCATGATGGCGCCTGCATAAACAATTAAATTAACGATGGCTAAAAATTGTGCATTCAATAAAATGTAATGGCCCGATATGGCAAAGAAAACCATGATCAGCCACAACACACTGTGCACAGGGTTTTTACTAATCAATACCATCAATGCACTTACGATGGCAAGCGCAGATAAAAACCAGAATATTATTTGTATGGCACTCATTTTTTTAAATTGTCAATTAAAAATTAAGAATTAAAAATTGCAGCAACTTCAATTCTTAATTATCAATTATTAATTTTTAATTCCTTTTGCTTCGGCAAACTCAAGCGGTTGCTTTGTAACATCAGGTATCAACAGATCTTTTTTCCCGTAAATAAAACTTTCTCTTGTAAAACTTGCCGGCGCAAATGTTTCACTTAAATAGATCGCATCTTTCGGGCAAGCTTCTTCACACAATCCGCAAAAAATACAACGCAACATATTTATTTCGTAACGCGCTGCATATTTTTCTTCGCGATATAAATTTTCTTCGCCCGGTAAACGTTCGGCGGCTTCCATGGTAATGGCTTCGGCCGGACAAGCAACAGCGCACAACCCGCATGCAGTACACCTTTCACGACCTTCTTCATCACGGTTCAATACATGCAATCCGCGAAACACCGGACTGAATGGTCTTTTCTGTTCGGGATAATGAATCGTGGGTTGCTTCTTAAAAATATGACTGAACGTAATCATCATTCCCTTGAAAATATTCCACAAGTAAATACTTTCAAGAAACGTCAGCGGCTTACGTTCCATTATTTTAGCTCTGTTTGTTAATGCCTGCATCTTATTCTTTTTCGCACTTGGCTTTTAAAAGATTTGCAAAAATATTTTTATAAACTTATGATACCAACTTTATCTCTTCCCTCATCGCCTGTTGCGTCGCACTCTTGTACGTTCGGTACTCTATTCAAGTTTTTATTTCTCTTTTCATTGATCTGTGAAATAAAAATTCCAAAATCACAATAGTTACAGCAACAGAACACCAAACACCAAGCAATAAAGCAGATCTGTTTTCACTAAGCAACTTTTGAGTATATAAATATGCTCCTCCAATTATTAAAATAATGTGTAGCGCATATAACCCTACCAAAGCCTTACGCCAACTGCCTTTTAAATTTTTGTTTGTCAAAATAAAAATACTCATATCATTATTTTTGTAACCATAAAATCACAGCTCCTGTGATCAGCATATTTGCCAATGCCAACGGCACTAATTTTTTCCATCCCAGATTCATCAACTGATCGTAACGGAATCTCGGTATGGTCCATCTTACCCACATGAACAGGAAAATAAAGAAAACTATTTTTATCATCAATGCTACAATACCTA
>JAGWPQ010000500.1 GCA_028877045.1 Bacteroidota bacterium
GTTACAACATTACTGTCAAAAGATTTTCTGAAGCTGGTATTGATTGCATTTCTCATCGCATCACCTGTTGCCTGGTACGCCATGAACAAATGGTTGCAAACATATACTTACCGCATTAGCATCGAGTGGTGGGTATTTGCAGGTGCAGGTTTATTATCGATGATCATCGCATTTACAACAGTAAGTTTTCAGGCAATTAAAGCAGCCGTAGCCAATCCGGTAAAAAGTTTAAGAACCGAATAAAACTATTTTTATGATAAAGAATTATTTCAAGATCGCATTCCGTAACCTATGGAAAAACAAAAGTTACAGCGCCATTAATATTTTTGGCCTTGCCATTGGTTTAGCTACCTGTTTATTGATAACATTATTCATTACAGATGAATTAAGTTATGATACTTTTCATACCAATGCAGATCGTATTTATCGTATCAATGCAGATATACGTTTTGGCGGTTCCGAAATGCGCATTGCCGAAACATCGGATATGATGGGGCAGATGCTTAAAAAAGATTATCCGCAGGTAGAAGAATATACGCGTATTTATAGCAACAGCGGCAGCAAGCTGATAAAAAAAGGGAATGAATTTATTAATGAAGAACATGTGGCATTTTTTGATTCTACTTTTTTTAATGTATTCACACTACCTGCTGTTGAAGGAGATACTAAAACAGCATTGAACGAACCGAATACTGTTGTTGTAACCGAATCGGCTGCGAGAAAATATTTCAACTCAACAAATGTTTTGGGTAAAACTATTGAAATTAAAAAAGGTGTGACAACGCAGCCCTTTAAGATAACAGCAGTAATAAAAGATATTCCGCATAACTCTGATCTTCGTTTCGATTTTATGTTCTCCATGAAGAGCGCCGATTATCAATGGGGACAATTTACCAGTCACAATTTTCATACTTATTTATTACTGAAAAAAGGAACAGACTATAAAGCTTTCGAAAAAAACTTCCCGCAATATATCGAGAAGTATGTGCTGCCTTATGTACAGCAATTCATCAAAATAAATAGTATGGATGAATTTAAAAAAGCAGGTAACAGGCTTGATTATTCGCTTATCCCGCTTACAAAAATCCATTTGTACAGCGATTACTCGTTTGAATTAAGTCCATCGGGAAATATACAGTACATCTATATTTTCGGGGCGGTAGCCATATTCATTTTGATCATTGCCTGCATTAATTTCATGAACTTAAGTACGGCACGCAGCGCTAACCGTGCAAAAGAAGTTGGTATCAGAAAAGTATTGGGCACCGAAAGAAAAACATTGATCACACAGTTTCTTGTTGAGTCAACCATCACCGCATTCATTTCTCTTTTTATTGCAATTGTTGTTGCATACCTGGTATTACCATTGTTTAACAATGTTGCTGCGAAATCGCTTTCGATCAATGATCTGTTGAGTTTTAAAATTCTTCCTTTCATTATTCTTCTTCCATTTGTTGTTGGCTTGCTGGCGGGCAGTTATCCTGCATTATTTCTTTCAGGATTTAAACCCATTGTGGTTTTAAAAGGAAATGCGAATTCGGGATTTAAGAAAAGTAACCTGCGAAATGTTTTGGTGGTGTTTCAATTCACTACTTCGGTAATTCTAATCATCGGAACGATCATCGTATATAACCAACTGCATTACATACAAACAAAAAAATTGGGTTATAATAAAGATCAGGTATTGATCATTAACGGCACCGGCGCACTCAATAATAATATCACTGCATTTAAAAACGAAGTACTTGCCATGCAGGGTGTAAGCAGTGCTACTATCAGTTCTTTTCTTCCTGTTTCCAGCTCTTCACGGAACGATAACAGTTATTCTAAGGAAGCAGTGATGGATTCGAAGAGCGGACTTGATCTGCAGACATGGACAGTAGATTATGATTATGTCAAAACATTGGGGATGGAAATTGTAAAAGGAAGAAATTTTTCCAAAGAGTTTGGTACCGACTCAAGTGCAGTGTTGATCACAGAAACAACAGCAAAGATTTTGGGCTATGCCGACCCGATCGGAAAAATGATCTATGCACCACCAAATAATAATGCACCCAGTGCCACATTAATACCATTACAAATAATTGGTGTGATCAAAGATTTTCATTTCGAATCGCTCCATCAAAATATCGGGCCATTATGTATGCGGCTTGGTAACAGCAATGATCTGGTTTCATTTAAAATAACAGCAGCAAATACGCAAAACTTAATTCCACAGGTAGAAAAAAAGTGGAAGGAACTGGCATCGGGCATGCCATTCAGTTATCGTTTTCTGGACGATGCATTTAATGAAATGTACATCAGCGAAAAGCGTGTAGGCACCATTGCCATTGTGTTTGCGATACTCGCTGTATTTGTTGCCTGTCTAGGTTTATTTGGATTGGTAACGTATATGGCCGAACAACGCACCAAAGAAATAGGTGTACGCAAAGTATTGGGTGCGTCAGTAAGTAATCTGGTATCAATGCTGTCGAAAGATTTTTTAAAGTTAGTTATCATCTCCACCATCATTGCATTTCCTGTTGCATGGTGGGGCATGCGTAACTGGTTACAGGACTTTGCATACCGTATCGATATAAGTTGGTGGATATTTTTAGCGGCTGCTGTTATTGCTTTGGCGGTGGCATTGATAACTATCAGTTTTCAGGCCATCAAAGCGGCAAATGCAAATCCGGTAAAGAGTTTAAGAACAGAATAAGTTATTGGGAAAAGTGAAAAGCAAATAAAAATAATGAACAAAGAATATTGAATAATTGATAAAGAATTACACAATGATAAAAAACTATTTCATCATCACTTTCAGGAATATTCTTCGCAATAAAACTTTCAACTTCTTAAATATATCAGGGTTAGCTGTTGGTATTGCATCGGCTGCATTAATTTTTTTATGGGTGGAAGATGAATTGAATTACAATCATTATTTTCCAAACAGAAATAATCTATACGTCATAAAGGATAAACAAACTTATGATGGAAATACTTTTGTGTTTGATGCTACTCCGGGTCCGTTGGCACAGGCTGTGAAAGATGAAACGCCCGGAATTCAAACTACTGCACGATCTACATGGGCAAACCCCATGTTGTTTTCTCTTGAAGATAAATCAATCTACGAAAATGGTCGCCATGTTGATTCCGGCTTCCTGACCATGTTTTCGGTACCTTTTATAAAAGGCAATGCTGCTGCGGCTTTTATGCAATTGCATTCGGTTGTTATATCAGAAAAAATGGCATTGAAGTTTTTTACATCAACCGATAACATTATTGGGAAAACACTGAAAGTTGATAATAAAGAAGATTATATTATATCGGGTGTATTTAAAGATTTACCAGAGAATGTGTCTATAAAATTTGATTGGTTAATTTCTTTCAAAGTTTTTGAAGAACAAAATCTGTGGTTAAAAGAGTGGGGTAGTAACAGCATTATAACTTATGCCCGAACTGATCCCAATGCAAACATTCCTGCAATTAATAAACGGTTATATGATATTGTACAGAGAAAAAATTCGCAGTCAACTGTTGCAAAGATGATGTTATATCCATTCAACAGAATCCGATTGTATAACAATTTCGATAATGACGGGAATGAAAAAGAAGGGGTAATAAAAAATGTGCGTTTGTTTAGTTTAATAGCATGGATCATTTTAATTATTGCCTGCATCAATTTTATGAACCTTGCCACTGCACGCAGCGAAAAACGCGCAAAGGAAGTTGGCATACGAAAAGTAATGGGTGCTGTAAAACAAAAATTAATTGTTCAGTTTATTGCGGAATCTGTTTTGTTATCATTTCTGGCCATGCTATTGGCAATAGGAATAATGTTTTTGATCTTGCCTGCATTTAATACCCTTGTACATAAAAATTTATCGCTACAAGTTTTTCAGCCGATACATCTTGGTGGCTTAATTGTCATTGCTTTGGTATGCGGCATTTTAGCAGGCAGTTATCCTGCATTTTATTTATCATCATTTAATCCGGCACTCGTTTTAAAAAGTACAAAATTAAAAACAGGTAGTGCAGCATTCATTCGTAAGGCATTGGTGGTAACACAATTCTCGGCTTCGGTAGTTTTAATTATCTGCACAATAATTATTTATCAACAAATTCAATATGGTAAAGAAAAAGATTTAGGCTTTAAAAAAGATAACCTCATTATAACTTCATTACATGGTAATATGAGGTCTCATTTTTCATCAATTAAAAATGATTTAATAAATACGGGTGTTGTTGAAAATGCGAGCATCAGCAACAGCGATGTTTTAAACATGGGTAGTAATACAGGCGATTTTTCGTGGGAAGGTAAGGCTCCAGACAAACAAATTTTAATTACCGTCGAAGGTATAAGTTCGGAATATATTTTAACGCAGGGCATGCAATTAAAACAGGGAAGAAGTTTCTACGAAAATCTTAAAGCTGACAGCAACAATATTATCATTAATGAAACTTTAGCAAAAATTATTAATAATAAAAATATTCTTGGTTCTGTAATTAACAGAGAAAAGGATAAATATACAGTTGTTGGTGTTGTAAAGGATTTTGTTTCTAATAATGTGTACCAACCTGCTGCTCCATTGATGTTATTTGCTGATACGTCGAACGCAAATGTTTTATCTGTTCGTTTAAAAGCAAATGCACCTATAACATCTGCACTAGCTAAAGTAGAAAAAGTAATTAAAACGAATAATCCGGGTTATCCTTTTGAATATGAATTTGCAGATGAAGAATTTGGTCGTTTTTTTCAGGCAGAAACTTTAATTGGAAAATTAGCAGGGGTATTTGCAGCATTGGCTATTATTATTTCTTGTCTTGGTTTATTTGGATTGGCATCCTTTACCGCCGAAAGAAGAACAAAAGAAATTGGAATTCGAAAAGTATTAGGTGCTTCTGTAAGCGGTATAACAGGTTTATTGTCAAAAGATTTTTTAAAGCCTGTTTTATTATCGGTTGTTATTGCATTTCCTGTTTCGTGGTGGATGATGTTTAACTGGTTAAAAGATTATCAATACAAAATAACTATACAATGGTGGGTGTTTGCGTTGGCCGGTTTATTGGTGTTGCTGATTGCATTGGTAACAGTAAGTTTTCAGTCGGTGAGGGCAGCCATTGCAAACCCGGTAAAAAGTTTGAGAACAGAATAAAACAGATGTCAGATATGAGAATTGAGAGATGAGGTGAAAACTCAAAACTCAAAACTCAATACTCAAAACTCAATACTAATATGATACAATTAAAGAACATTTTTAAATGGGTAACAGTTGGCGGCAGCAGAGTTTTTTTATTGAAAGATATTAATCTTACAATAAAAGAAGGAGAGTTTATCAGCATCATGGGACCATCGGGTTCGGGGAAATCTACACTGTTGAATGTAATTGGTATGCTGGACGATTTTAATGAAGGTGAATATAATTTTATTGATCAGCCTGTTCATCAGTTAAAAGAAAAACAAAAGTCTCAACTGTATAAAAGCCATATCGGCTTTGTGTTTCAGGCCTATCATTTAATTGATGAATTAACGGTGTACGAAAATATTGAGACACCATTATTATATCAAAATGTAAAAGCTTCCGAACGACAGGCGATTGTTGCAGATATGTTGGACCGCTTCAATATTGTTGGGAAAAAAGATCTGTTCCCTTCACAATTATCGGGAGGGCAACAACAGTTGGTTGGTGTGGCAAGGGCATTGGTGGCTAAACCAAAATTAATTTTAGCCGATGAACCAACAGGAAATTTAAACAGCAAACAGGGCGAAGAGATCATGGAACTGTTTAAACAGTTGAATAAAGAGGATGGCGTAACCATTGTGCAGGTAACACATTCGGAAAAGAATGCTGCTTACGGTTCACGCATCATTCACTTATTGGATGGGAGAGTAGAAAAAAATTAATTTATTTATCGAACAAATATTTATTGTATGAAGTTGAGTCTTAAAAATTATATACCGCTTGTTTTATTTGTGATGATCAGTTGCAGTATCAATGCACAGGATACCTTGCAGCATAAATATACTTTGCAGCAATGTGTTGATCTGGCCATTCAAAATAATCTTGATATCAAAAATGCAGAATACAGGATGCAAAGCAACGATGTAAATGCACAACAGGCTAAAGCTATTGCTATCCCGTCATTATCTGCAAATATCACACATGGCATTAATCAGGGGAAAAGTATTAATCCTTATACCAA
>JAGWPQ010000501.1 GCA_028877045.1 Bacteroidota bacterium
CTGCCCTGTTCGCTTATCATACTTTGTAATTTTTCCTCCATAAATAATATTCGGGTCCAACGGATCGGCAGCAACATAACCATATTCTTCAACCCCAACAGGATGCCATTCACGAAAAGTAATTTGTCCGTCATTGCCACGAGATGCGATGCCAACCGAACCACTTTCCTGTTGTGCACCATACACATTATACGGAAAAGCATTATCGGTACTTACATGATAAAATTGTGCAGTGGGTTGATTGTACCAGGATGAAAAAGTTTCACCACCGTTAACTGTTATGATGGCACCCTGATCGGCAGCAATTAAAATAATATCGGGATTATTTGGATTGATCCAGATGCGATGATAATCATCACCACCGGGTGCGCCACGAAAATCTTTCCATGTGTTGCCGCCATCTTTCGATCGCCACACCACAACATTGGCAGTATAAACAATGTCTTCATTTTTCGGATCAACTTTTACTTCAGCAAAATCACTTCCGCGTCCCCAATATCTTCCATCGTTGCTGATGCTTTTCCAATTTTCGCCGCCGTCATCACTTCTGTACATTCCACCATAATTTCCTGCATCAACAGTTGCATACAATCTGTTTGGATCACTTGGTGCAATGCAGAAACCAATTCGTCCCAAACCTTGCTGAACGGTTGGCAAACCATTGGTTAATTTTTTCCACGTGTTGCCACCATCAACAGATTTATACAAACCACTTTCCGGTCCATCCCATGCACCATTTTCCCATGGTCCCTGGCGACCGGCCCACAAATCGGCATAAATAATGTTAGGATTTTTTGGATCGATGGAAACCTGTACGGCGCCTGTATTTTCATCTTTATATAAAACTTTCTCCCAACTTTTTCCACCATTGGTTGTGCGATAAATTCCACGTGTTGTATTGGGACCGTAAGGATGACCCAGCACTGCCACAAAAACTTTATTTTCATCAGTTGGGTCAATGGCAATGCCGCCAATTTGTTGCCCATCATCCAATCCTAAATGAATCCAAGTTTTACCTGCATCAGTAGATTTATACATGCCGTTTCCAACAGAAAGATCAGGCCTTTGAATTCCTTCACCGGTTCCAACATAAACAACATTTGGATTTGATGCTGCCACTGCAACATCACCTATTGACCCTGTTGGCTGATCATCAAAAATGGGGAACCATGTTCTGCCGTAATCAGTGGTTTTCCAAACGCCGCCATTATTTACACCGATATAAAAAACATTGGGCTGCTGCGGCACACCAACAGCGCCAACAGTTCTTCCGCCGCGGTGCGGACCGATCATTCGCCATTTGATGGCATTAAAATATCCGGGATCGATTTGAGCAAAAACAATTGTTTGTAAAAACGAAAAAGCAATTAATAATTTCAGTGGTAAATTTTTTCTCATGGTGTTTTATTATTCAACAATATATGGATAATTTAAAAAACAGGGAAGCATTTTATTTAGATGACAATTTAATGATTATTTATTTTTTGAGATCGATAAATGATACCTGTAACGTATTACAAAAGCAGCTATCAAAACAATGCCGCAAATTTCTGACAGCAGTTTTTCTGCATCAAGCCAATCGGTTGGCCTATCCTTTAACTCAGGGTCCATCAACAATCCGTGAATAATAAACAGTATGCAAGTGGCATAAGAAATGAGATGAATATTTTTCCAAACCCTGAAACTCATTTTTCTTTTAATAATTTTCTGTGTGGTGATGATCACAACGATCA
>JAGWPQ010000502.1 GCA_028877045.1 Bacteroidota bacterium
CAATATGTATTTAATTGTCTTTTCAAATAGCCAATATCATACCAATTATATTTTAATACTATAAAAACGTGCATGTTTACAATAAAATTGTGTGACAATTAAATCTTACCCTGTTTAAAAAACGTTTGCACTAAATAATTTCCGATTCGGAAATAAATTTTACATTCATTCCTCAACCAACTACCTGCCATGATCAAAAAAATTCTGCGCTTTGTTTTAATTGCATTGGTTATTGCCGTTACATTATTCTTTTACATTGCACCGGGCTATATCGACAGATCAAAGAATAAAGTCATTCATCAAAAAACAACAGCAGATAAAGTATTGTGGTACGATTCAATCCCATTCATTGCCGATCTGCATTGCGATGTGTTATTATGGGACAGAAATATTTTAAAACGTGCCGATCATGGTCATGTTGATATTCCCAGAATGCAGGAAGCCAATGCGGCATTCCAGGTATTTTCAATTGTAAGTAAAGTGCCACGGGGTATTAATTATGAAAAAAATTCGGATAAAACAGATCAGATCGCTTTATTAAGTTTTGCGCAATTGCAAGCTCCTTCCGATTGGTTCAGCATTAAAGCAAGAGCATTGCATCAATGCGAACGATTGCACAGGTTTGCCGAAAAATCTAACGGAACATTTCGTGTAATTACCAATCAGCAGGAATTAAAACAATTCATTGAAGACAGAAGTAAAAATAAAAAACTCACTTCGGGCATGCTTGGTTTGGAAGGCGCACATTGTTTGGAAAATGATCTGAATAATTTAGATACTTTTTATAAAGCAGGTGTTCGCTATATCGGATTAACTCATTTCTTCGATAACGAATTTGGCGGCTCGGCACATGGCGAAGTGAAAGGTGGTATTACCGAAAAAGGAAAAGCTTTGTTGAAGATGATGGAAGAAAAACATATCATCATCGATATCGCACACGCATCGCCAAAATTAATTGATGATATTTTTGCCAACTCAAAAGGTCCTATCATTTTGTCGCATGGGGGAACAAAAGGTACTTGCGATAATGTGAGAAACTTATCAGATGCACAAATTGAAGAGATAGGCCGACGCAATGGTTTGGTTGGTATCGGCATGTGGGAAAAAGCTGTATGCGGTACTGATGCCGAAGCCACTGCAAAAGCCATTAAATATGTGGCCGATAAAATTGGCGTCGATAAAGTAGCAATGGGTTCGGATTTTGATGGAGCTACAATCTGCAGTTATGATATCACCGGATTTGAAGTTGTTGTAAAAGCATTGCAGAAAGAGGGTTTCAGCAGACCGGATATTGAAAAGATCATGGGTGGCAATGTGAGAGATTTCTTTTTAAGAAATTTACCTGTAAAATAATTTTTTGGTTTATATTCATCGTCATTAAGTATATTTTTATTTAACCTAACAAACTCAAGGAATGAGAAAAAAAATTTTTTATTTAATTTTTTTATTGCCGTTCACTGCATCGGCACAAAATAATTTTACATCAACAATCGATCAACAGGCAAAAGCAATTAACGATTCAGTAATTGCATGGCGCAGGCATTTGCATCAATTTCCTGAACTGTCTAACAGAGAATACAAAACAGCAGCTTTTATTGCTGCACATTTGCAGGGATTGGGATTAGAAATTAAAACAGGTGTTGGAAAAACAGGTGTTGTTGCTATTTTAAAAGGCGGCAAACCGGGTCCTGTTGTGGCTTTGCGTGCCGACATGGATGCATTGCCTGTTTATGAAAGAAATAATAACAATATTTCTTTTGCATCAAAAGAAACAAGTGAATACGGCGGACAAAAAGTTGGCGTAATGCATGCATGCGGACATGATAGTCATGTTGCGATTTTATTAGGCACTGCAACTGCATTATCAAAAATGAGAAAAGATGTTCCCGGAACTGTTGTATTTATTTTTCAACCTGCCGAAGAAGGTCCTCCCGGTACTGAAGAAGGTGGTGCTCCTTTGATGATCAAAGAAGGTGCGATGGATAATCCTAAAGTTGATGCCATCTTTGGATTGCATATCAATTCGCAAACAGAAATTGGTAAGATAAGATATAAATCAGGATCAGCTATGGCTTCGAGCGATTGGTTTACCGTAAAAGTAAAAGGTAAACAAACACATGGATCGCAACCCTGGGGTGGTATTGACCCGATCGTGATCGCAGCACAAATTATAGAAGCATTTCAAACCATTGTAAGCCGACAAGAAGATATTACCAAAGCACCAGTTGTAATAACTGTTGGAAAAATTCAGGGTGGTGTTCGTGCCAATATCATTCCCGAAGAATTAAATATGG
>JAGWPQ010000503.1 GCA_028877045.1 Bacteroidota bacterium
ACATTAGCATAATAAACACCTTTTTTATTAAGTTCGTTTGCAAACTCTTGTTTATTTATATTTACATAAGAAAATTTAAAATTGTTAGACATATTGTGAATTATGCAGTCTTTAAAACCAATTCTTTATTCTGTGAAAATATACATTAAAGTAATAAGAGTTTTTTTATGGATAAATTTCTTCCTGTGGGTTTCAGTATCCACATTAAGTGCAAAACTTCAGCAAGATGATTTGGGCGATATTAAAAAAAGATTAGGAATTGGTATCAATATTTCCCTATTCGAACATTATTGGACATCTCCCCAGGTTCTGCTGAAAGAAGATATCTCCCAAAAAATAAAAAATATTTCCGACGCCGGTTTTAAAACGGTTCGGTTACCAATTGCTTTCGACATTTTTACGGAGTCAAATTCGTTCAACCTTCAATCGCAGATTATAGACAAAATAAAAGAAATCTATGCGCAATGTACTGCACAAAATCTAAATCTTATCCTTACTTATCATTACGGAAAACTCAACGACAGCAACACTTTTAGTCAAATAGAGCGAATTTCATGGATATGGAAACAGGTACAGCGTCGATTTACAGGACAAGGTTATTCGACACTTTTTTTCGAGTTATACAACGAACCTGTGATGAGCGGCAATCTGTGGAAAAGCACCATCACCGAAATAATTCAGAATTTGAGGTATGAAGATCCGAACCGGATTTATATTGTTGGTGCCACAAATTATAACAGCCTGGATGATTTAATGGCGATGGGAAAATTGCCCGACAATAAAATCTTATACACGTTTCATTTTTACGAACCTTTTATTTTTACACATCAGGGCGCCGACTGGACAGATAATAAAACCTACGTTCAAAATCTCCCCTATCCGTACAGAAGAAATAAAATGCCTAATCCCTATGCTTCTAACGCCCCAAAAAGAAGCAGCACGGCTTATGAAGATCTGACTCAATACCCTTTCATTGCAACAAATGAATTTATTGCCTATCGGCTTAAAGCTATTGCTTCATTTTGCTCAAAAAATAATATGCCGCTTATTTGTACCGAAACAGGTGTTATAAAACTGGCTGATGATAAATCGAGAAAAAGATATTTGGAAGATGTGATTTTTGATATGCATGATCTCAGGATTCCGGCAGTTTTATGGGATTATGATGATAAATTTTCGATCAAAAAAAATGAAATCGAAATAGAAAAGTATTTACACAAGTGGTTGATGAGATTTAGAAATTAATGCGCATCTTTATATTATTACTATTTTCAATCTGCTTTCTATGGATACAATTCTATCTTTAAATAATATCAGCAAGCATTATGGTGCTGTTAAAGCATTAAACAATGTTTCGTTCGAAGTACCCGAAAGTTCTGTGTTTGGAATACTCGGACCAAACGGCAGCGGCAAAACAACCATGCTTAGTATCGTTCTCGATATTTTAAAACCCAATGCCGGCAGCTTTTCGTGGTTTGGTGAATATGATGGATCGCCGGAAAGCAGAAAAAAAATCGGTTCGCTTTTGGAAACCCCTAATTTTTATCATTACTTATCGGCAGTCGATAATTTAAATATCACACAAGCCATCAGCGGACGTGGAACAAAAAAAGATATTGATGAAGTACTCGAAATTGTAAATCTTACCCAACGCAAAAAAAGCAAGTTCAGTACCTACAGTTTGGGAATGAAACAACGTCTTGCCATTGCTGCTGCATTATTAGGCACACCAAAAGTTTTGGTGCTGGATGAACCCGCAAATGGATTGGATCCTGAAGGAATTGCAGAAATAAGGAAATTAATAAAACAATTAGCCGGGCGTGGCGTAACAATTATTATGGCGAGCCATTTATTGGATGAGGTCGAAAAAGTTTGTACGCATGTTGCCATCTTAAAAAAAGGAACATTGATAACTGCCGGTGATGTTGATGAAGTTTTGGTGAATGAAGATATTATAGAGATCGCATCATCAAACATAGATGCATTACAAACAGCTTTTCAAAATTTTAATGGTGTAACCAATTTAAAAATAGATGGAAAAACATTGCATCTTTTTTTCCCGGCGGGAACAGCTAACCTCGAAGAAGTAAATCGGTTTTGTTTTCAGCAGGGCATTACTTTAAATCATTTAACGATGAAACGAAAAAGTTTAGAGACTAAATTCTTTGAACTGACCAATAATTAAAAAAACTAAAAACTAAATCGTTCAGTTTTAAAAATGCTAATTCGTGTAATTCGTAAAAATTCGTGTAATAAAAATATTAAAAATGCAATCACTCATAAAAATAGAATGGCTTAAAATAAAGAAGTACCCAGCATTTTGGTGGATGCTGATAATTGTAGCCTTAACTTACCCCGGCATTAATTATATGTTTCATAATATTTATGAGCAGATCATCGGCCGAAAAGATATGGCAGGAAATGTTGCTAAATTTTTATTGGGCAATCCATTCTCTTTTCCCGATGCATGGCATTCTGTTGCTTATTTTTCTTCATTCTTCATCATCGTTCCTGCATTATTAATTATCATGCTGGTAAGCAATGAATATACTTATAAAACACACCGCCAAAATATTATCGATGGATGGAGTCGCAGTCAATTCATTCATGCAAAAATGATCGATGTTTTTATTATCAGCTTTATTGTTACACTTTCTTTTACCATTGTTGCTGCAATATTTGGATTTTATTTTTCTGATGCCGTTCGTGTAACACGCTGGGCCGAAGAACTACAATACATTCCTTTATTTTTTCTGCAAACATTCGCACAATTAAGCTGGGCATTTTTACTGGCGTTCCTTATAAAACGGGCATTTATAGCATTGGGCATTTTTGTTTTTTATTCTTTGATCATTGAAAATATTATCAAAGCTTATTTCAAATTTAAAGAATGGGGTGTTCGCGAATATCTTCCTTTCGAAATTTCTAACCGCCTGTTGCCCATGCCTAATTTTTTAGGGAAAATAGACGCTGCCTCAAACGATGCGTATAAAAAAACATTGGTAGACATAAACTGGCATATACTTTACACATTGATTTTAACTTCGGCTATCTGGTGGTTATGTTATGCCATCAATAAAAAAAGAGATCTATAATTTTTTTGTACCCGGCTTTTGTATTTCATGGCATCGCCTGTTGCGTCGCACTCTTCAACGTTCT
>JAGWPQ010000504.1 GCA_028877045.1 Bacteroidota bacterium
ACCCGATGCAATGATCACCGAATCGGCATCATACACATTCTTATTAGTGATCACTTTTGTGATGGAATCATTTTTATTTTCGAAAGAAATAACTTCTTCATTTGTTTTAAAAACAACACCTGCCTGTTTTAAATGCGCCAGCAATTGTTGCATTAATTTATTGGGATACAAATGTGCATCGCACTTAAAAAAGATAGCACCCAATCCGTTGATCTTTGTTTGCGGTTCTTTATTTTGTAACGAACCGTAATCCAATAATTCGGTATCGGTCAATCCAATGGAATGCGCTTTTTCAACAGTATGTTTTGCATGCTCGGCGGCTTTTACAGTTTGAAATATTTCTAATAACCCTTTGTGTTCGTAAGCAAAATTAAATTGCGGCAGGCTTGTCCATTCTTCATATAATTTCTGGCTGAACAATGATATATCAAGCAACGGCATGGCTGCTTTTGCAACTTTTTCATCGGTGGCACTGCGCATAAATTTCAATCCCCAATCAATTAAACTTTTACTCAGTCTTGGTTGCACATAAAACGGGCTTGTTGAATTGAACATCCATTTGAATCCCTGCCATACAATACCCGGTGTGGCGAGTGGAATAAAATGGCTGGGGCAAACATAACCTGCATTGCCATACGAACAATTGCTGCTGATATCAGTTTTATCGATCACTGTCACTTCATGTCCGCTTTGTTGCAAATAATAGGCACTGCTTAATCCAATGATGCCACCGCCGATGATAACTACTTTGCTCATTATTAAAACACTTTTGTTTTTATGATCCTTTTACAATCCGCTTTCTGTCTATGTTTCGAGGACCTCAACATGACAGAAAGCTGTAAGCATTGTCACTTTGAAATTCCCGAAAAGTTTCGAATTTATTTTTTTCCTTTTGTTATTTGTTTGATGAAATCAGTTTCGTTTTCATCGAATGGCGTTCCATCTTTTCTGAAAATATCATGAAACCAGATCTTTGGTTCGGGTGATCCTTCTTTACTTCCCCAAGGGAAAATAGTATTACTCTTTCCGCTCACAAATCCCCAATTGATTGCTGCCACATTATTTCGTTTGAAGATGGGCAAGTGTGTAATAAAAAGACTGTTGTTTCTTCTTGCCATGTATTCGGTACAAACAATGGGTCGCCCGATCTTTTGCAAAGTATCAATTGCTTTTTTCAGCGAATTGGTATCGCCATAATTATGAAATGAAATAACATCCGAATGATCGAGTTGGTATTTATTGACCGAAGGATAGGTTTCGAACCATACGCCTGCAGTTAAGGGTTGCGATGGCCGCACAGCCCAGGCCCATTGAAATATTTTTTCTAATAATGGTAAAGATGTTAAACCATAATCGCTGTTGGCCGGCTCGTTGTACAGGTCCCACAATAAAATTCTTTTATCGTTTTTAAATGTGGTAAGGACATCTTTTACATAATCTTCCAAATAATTCCATTGAGTACTGTCGTTATGAATTGATCTCGCCGGGCTCCGCATCCAGCCTGAATTGTGTACGCCAACTTTGGGTTCGGGTTGTTTGCCATATTTTGGTTCTTCGTTCCAGCAATCATCAAAGAAAACAAACAATGGTTTGATGTGATGCTTTGATGCGATGCTTAAAAAAGTATTGATGCGTTGTTTAAATCCTTTTGCATCATTCTTCCAAACAAGATCGTGTAAAAAAACACGCATGGTGTTCATACCAAGGTTTTCGGCCCAGCCTAATTCACGGTTGATGGTTGCTGTATCAAATGTTTCGGCCTGCCACATTTCTAATTGATTGATGGCAGTGCTTGGTAAAAAATCACTGCCCACTAACCAACCTTGTTGTTTGTACCAGTTGTTTGCTTTTTCGGCTGACCATATTTTTGTTTGTGCAGTAACAAATAAAAATGAACAACTAAAAACAAATAATGAAATAATATTTTTCATAACAAACATTTTAATAGTTCAGTTTTACATCTTTTATTTTAGTTGGCAACCAAACCTGCATTTGATTGCTTCCCCTGTTGCACCAGGTATAATAAGGGATGGCTGTGATAATTTTATTTTCTGTTTGGACAGATTCGCCACTGTTTGTTACATCAATAACCGGTACAGTTGCTGTTAATGCAGTAACCGGTTCATTCAAAATTTTATACGGTTCTGTTTTGAAATCAGTTTTATCGGGTACAATAAAATTAAACGCATTGGATGCATTGTCTTTTCCTTCTACGCAATATACCAATGGTCCGCGTTGCAATGCGATCCTGTCTTTGTTAAATTGAACACTGTCTTTCGAAATGATTTTATTTACGTGCATGGGCATGCTGTATTCGATCACATCACCATGATCCCATGTTCTCGAAATAATTGCATAACCATTTTGCATACTGAATGTTTGTTCTTTACCATTCACTTTTATCACAACAGGCACAGAACGCGTATCAGCAAAGCGATACAGGTCGCCGGGTACGGGCGATCCATTTACCCAATCGGGCACACGCAATGCCACATTGAAGTTTGCTTTTGTGATGGGATCAACTTTTATTTTCACGTCACCATTCCATGGATAATTTGTTTCGGTGATGATGCTTACATTATTTTTTTCGAAAGGAATGATGGTATTACTTCCAACAAATAAATTCACATAAATACTGTTGGATGATCGGGCATAAATATAATTGCCCAATGATGTAACCAATCGTGCAATGTTTGCAGGACAGCATGCTGTTCCAAACCATTCGGCTCTCTGATGTTCGCCTGTTGATGCCAAAGGATTATCATAAAAAAATCTGTCGCCGCTTAAACTCAATCCATCCAATGCACCGTTGTATAAAACCCGTTCCAGCACATCCACGTATTTGCTTTCGCCCGTCATCAAATTCATTCTTTGGTTCCATAACACCATGCCAACCGATGCGCATGTTTCGCAATAAGCCTGTTCGTTTGGCAGATCATAATCAACACTGAAACCTTCATTCGTTCCTGCCGATCCTATGCCACCTGTAACATACATGTTTCTATACACCACATCTTCCCAAACTTTTTTCATGGCGTTCACATAACCTGCATCGCCTGTGTGCACGGCAACATCTGCCGCTCCGGTATATAAATACATGGCACGCACTGCATGACCTGTAATTTTAGTTTGTTCTTTCACCGGTAAAATATCCTGCCAGTATGCAGGTGTGCCCCAGCCTTTGCCGTTATCATAACCATGACCGCGTTGTTGCAAATACCAATCGGCTAATTTTAAATAACGATCGTTATTGGTTACCTGATATAATTTGACCAATGCCAATTCTATTTCTTCGTGGCCACTGATCCAATACCTGTTTTTTAAACGAAATGTTGAATCGATATTATTTGCAACGCGAATAGCAACATCCAGTAATTTTCTTTTGCCCGAAACATTATAATAAGCAACTGCAGCTTCAATTAAATGACCGGCGCAATAATCTTCGTGCTTTTCAATATCAGTCCAGCGTTTATTAACATCACTCAGTGTAAAATAAGTATCCAGGTAACCATCGGGTAATTGGGCAGCTGCAATGATATCAACCCACTCATCAATTTTATTTTCCAATGCAGTATCTTTTCCATTCTGCAAAGCATAAGCCATTGCTTCCAGTGCTTTGAACACATCCGAATCGTCGTAATAACGCCCTTCGTGTTTCTCTCCTTTTTTTCTGGCTACTTTTTGAAAGTTGCGGATACGCGGTGTTTTAATTTCTGTTTGATAGATGCAAACAGGAATGGTTACTTTAACTACTTTATCGATCTTGGGTTTCCAGAAATGATCGGTGATATTTACTTTCGAAAAATTAACCGCTTCCATTTTTTGAAGCGATGATTGTGCAGATAATTGTTGCACTGTCATCAATAAAAAACAAACAATTATTTTTTTCATAGCAAATCATTTATGTTAAGATAGTTTATATCACCTGAAATCCAAATGCATAAGGATCATCATCCGTATCAATTGAAATAGTATTGTATCCATAGATCCTTGCCCAGCCTTCGATGCTCGGACGAATAGCGGGCTTCCCGTTCACGGTTGTTTCTTCTTCAATCCTTCCAACGAATTTTGAACCAATGATACTTTCGTGAATGAATTCATTTCCCTTTTTCAATTTTCCTTTTGCATACCATTGCGCCATACGCGCCGAAGTGCCCGTGCCGCAAGGGCTTCGGTCGATAGCCTTATCACCGTAAAAAACGGCATTGCGTGCCGTTGATGTTTTATCCATCACCGCACCTGTCCATAAAATATGTGTACACGAATGTATCGTTGGGTTTTCGGGATGAACAAACTCATATTTTTTATTGATGCGGCTTCTTATTTCTCTTGCCCATGCGATTAATTTATCGGCAGTATAATGTTCCAATCCTTTAAAGTTTTTCTGAACATCAACGATGGCATAAAAGTTTCCGCCATACGCAACATCAAAAACCAATTCGCCCAGATCGGGACAATCAACCGTTAAATCTGTTGAGTCCAGATATGCAGGAACATTAGTCAACTTAACTGATTTTACTTTCGAACCTTCTTTTTTGTATTCGATCAAAACCAATCCGGCCGGGGCTTCCATGCGGACAACGCCTTCGGTTTTTGGCTGTATCAATCCTTCTTCAATGCCAATGGTGATGGTGCCGATCGTACCATGACCGCACATGGGCAAACAACCACTCGTTTCAATAAATAAAACAGCCACATCATTGGCATCATCATGCGGCGGATATAAAATACTTCCGCTCATCATATCATGTCCCCTCGGTTCAAACATCAAACCTTTTCTTATCCAATCATATTCTTTTAAAAAATGCTGGCGCTTTTCGCTCATATTATTTCCACGCAAATTAGGTCCGCCACCTGCCACTAACCGAACAGGGTTACCACAGGTATGTGCATCAATACAAAAGAAATTTTTTTTCATGTTACGAGCTTTATCAATTCTGTGCAACACCTGTTGCGTCGCACTCTTCAACGTTCTGTTCTTTGCTGAACTTTTTTCTTTACCACAATGAACACGAAGAAAGAAACACAATGATCACAAAGTTTTCATCGTGTACTTTGTGAATCCTTTGTGGTTAAACAACTTTATCT
>JAGWPQ010000505.1 GCA_028877045.1 Bacteroidota bacterium
ATTTTGGAATTGCATCTTCAGGATTTAAGCATGGATATAATGCAGCAGAAAGACTTGGATATATTATTGGTTATTTTATACGAATCCCTTTTGCTATCGCGATTCTTTCTTTATTTTTTGAACGAGTATTTAAAAAATCAAAGTCAAAATAGTTATTTCGACTGATTAATTAGCTGAAAGCTACCATACAGCTTAATGCTATCTTTGCACCATGCAAATCAAATCAGCCAAGTACACAATTTCATCACCAACATTCGATAAATGCCCAAAGCCCGATAAGCCCGAATATGCTTTTATCGGCCGGAGCAACGTGGGCAAGTCATCATTGATTAATATGCTGGTGAAACAAAAGAACCTGGCTAAAACATCTTCTACGCCCGGAAAAACACAACTGATCAATCATTTCGAAATAGAAAGTTCGGCCAAAGAAAAAGCACCAAAAGAAAAATGGTTCCTGGTCGATCTGCCCGGTTATGGTTATGCCAAACGTTCGCAAAGCGACAGAAGGCGTTGGGAACAAATGATCGATGGTTATTTACGCAAGAGAGAAAATCTGGTACAAGTTTTTGTGTTGATCGATGCACGACATGCACCTCAGAATATTGATCTTGAATTTGTAAATCAATTAGACAAATGGCAGGTTCCTTTTGTGCTGGTATTTACAAAAGCAGATAAAGAAAAACCCGGCGTTGTTGCACGAAACGCGAAATCGTTTTTAGATAAATTAAAAGAAACCTGGCAATTTTTGCCGCAAACATTTGTATCGAGTGCAGAAAAAAGTTTGGGCCGCGATGAAATTTTAGATTTCATCCAACAATGCAATGAAACGGCAAAAGGCAAATTTTAATTTCACACAGAGATCAAAGAAAAGTTCAGTTTTGTTCCGAACGTACAAGTGTGCGACGCAACAGGCGATGCCATGAAAAACAAAAGCTTGTAAAAAAGAAAAAATAAATGTTCACGCAACGCCGCTACGATAAAATCGTAAATCTCAAATCGTAAATTAATTCACTGCTTTATCGGCGCAGCAACTGCTGGCAAAGGCTTCGGGCTTGGCTTTAAAGGCAAATCCCATTCCCAAAATATAACCCATTGCTTCTTTTAAAGCATCATTACTTTTAAAGCTTGGATTGGTATTTATGTCGGCGTGCACTTCCATATCAACCTGATATTTAATAAACAGGTCGCACAATGCATAAGCAACATCAATGCTTTTCGAAACTTCAACCAGCATTCGTTCTTTAATGTGGTAACGTGTTTTTGTTTTTTCGTTGTGGATGTACATGAACCCACCATTGTGTTCACGCAAAAAAACAATTACTGTTGCAAATTCGGTGTCTTCGCCCTTCACCTGACTATCGGTGCCAATGCAAACTTTAAGATGAGTGTTCTTTGCTACTTCTTTTTTTATTGCCTCTTCAACAGCATCTTTAATGGGCAGATTAATGGTTTCACCGTTAAACTTTCTCCAACGCATATTTATAAGGTTTTCTGAAATTACGCAGTAAACGCCATACAACACACTTTAGCGCGTTAATATATTATTAACAGCGGTTAATAACCCATTGAGTAAAATGTTTATGTACTAAGCTTTTGAAACATTGCCGGGCAGCGGTTGCGTCGCACACTTGTACTGAGGAATAGCTGTGAGCAGCCATTGTTGGTCGGCGACCAACATCAACCACTTTTAATATTGTCCGGTGCTCAGCAACACCAGCGTACAAGCTTCCAAAGGCTTGATGCCATTGGTTTTGGCAATATCAACTAATTCCGGGTTCTCGGCACCGGGATTAAAAATAATCCGTTTGGGGTGGAGCGATAAAATATAATCGTAGTACTCTTTTTGGTTTTGTTCGTTCAAATACAAAGTAACCGTATCCACATCATTCATTGCCGGCCGATCGGTTATGATCTTTGTATTGCCGATGGTTCCGGCCTTTCTTCCAATGGCAATAACCGGATGCTGATGTGCATTTAATTTTTCAACGGCCAGATAGCTGTAACGCGCAGGATTATCCGATGCGCCAAGCACAACTGTTTTTTTCATACTGATGATTTATGCAAAAGTAGTTTTGTTTTATGCAACCGTTAATTTCACTTATAATTTTAAAAAAGTTTTGAATGAATCATTGTTTATACAAAAGATAATATATAACTTTCGTAATCATATTTTCACTTACCCAAACACATCATCTTATGGCAAAAGCTAACAAAAAAAAAGCAGCAAAAAAAATAGTAAAAAAGGCCGCTCCTAAAAAGAAAGCTCCTGCAAAGAAAAAAGCAGCAGTAAAAAAAGCAGCTCCTAAAAAGAAAGCAGCTGCAAAAAAAGTTGTTGTTAAGAAAAAAGCAGCAGTAAAAAAAGCGGCTCCTAAAAAGAAAGCAGCAGCAAAAAAAGTTGTTGTTAAGAAAAAGGCCGCTCCTAAGAAAAAAGTTGCTGTAAAAAAAGCAGCTCCAAAAAAGAAAGCAGCAAAAATTCCGGTAAGACCAAGACCCATTAAAATAAAAGCAGCAAAACCGGCTCCTGTAGTGGCTCCTGCTCCCGTTGTTGAGGAAGTAGCACCGGTTGTTACAGAAACAGCGCCAAGTACCGAAACTCAGGCAATGTAAGATCAAAAAATCCTTAATGGCATTTAGAGAAGATTTTTAATACGCTTTC
>JAGWPQ010000506.1 GCA_028877045.1 Bacteroidota bacterium
ATTCCCAGTGTTACTAAAACGCCGGCAGCTGTTACTTTTTTTAGATGAGTCGATTGCATTATGTTGGTTTTTGCTCAACACTAACTTCTCAAATGCTGTGCCCTGTAAAATAACAAGCGTTTGTTTTGGTCTGAACGTCAAGTCTGATAGGGATTCGGGAATAAGAAGTTCTTAAGATGCTCTGTTGCAGACAATAAAATGCCTTCCAAAATGAAATGGTGTTTTTTCATTTTGAAAGGGTATGGAGTATTGTTCTGTTTTATGAAAGCACAACAATATCAATATCCGCTGCAGATAATTTTTTTAATAACTGATTGAATACTGCTGTATTTAAAATCAGATTTAACAAGCTAAGGTGCGGCTTACCTATGCAGATAGTTGTAATTTCTTTACGTTCTGCAACTTCTAAAATTCCTTTGGCAATATTGCTGCTTTTTAGTTTTATCACTTCTGCTCCCAGCTCTGTTGCCAATTTAAAATTATTTATTAAATGACGTTGTGCTGCTAACCCGATTTTATCGCCATCTTCTTTTGGCGTTTGCACATACAACAAAAACCATTTTGAGTTATAGTAACTGGAAAGCCTTGCTGTTTTGCGAATTACTTTTTTTGCGATCTCATGATTACTGCTGATACACGCTAAAAAGCGTTCCTGTTTTAAATGCGGATTGCGCGGCAGTTCTGTTTCTATTTTCCTTTCAACCTGCGATGCTACCTCTTTTAATGCCAGTTCGCGCAACTGCAAAATCTTTTCGCTCTGAAAAAAATTCTTTAGCGCTATTTCAATTTTGTCCTGCGTATAAATTTTTCCTTCTTTTAATCTTGTTACCAATTCATCAGCGGTCAGGTCTATATTCACAACTTCATCGGCTTGTTGTAAAACACTGTCAGGGATACGTTCTGCCACATTCACATCTGTGATGGCTTTTACTTCTTCATTCAAACTTTCAATGTGCTGAATGTTTACCGCACTGATAACATTTATGCCGGCATCTAAAATATCCATCACATCCTGCCAGCGTTTTTCATTTTTACTTCCTTCAATATTGGTATGTGCCAATTCATCAACGATCACAATTTCGGGATGAAGATTTAAAATAGCCTGCACATCCAATTCATCTAATTCTTTTCCTTTATAAAATAATTTTCTGCGCGGAATAACCGGCAAGCCTTCAATTAGATCCTGTGTTTCTTTTCTGTTGTGCGTTTCAATGTAACCAATCTTCACATCAACGCCATTGCGCAATAATGCATGTGCTTCCTGCAACATGCGATACGTTTTACCAACACCGGCACTCATGCCAATATAGACCTTAAACTTACCACGCCTGCTTTTGCGGATAAGATCTAAAAAATGTTCAGCATTATTTTTTATTTCTTCGGCCATTATTTTTTTATGTTACCAACTTTTGCATTTCAATATTGCTTTTGTTGCGTCGCACTCTTCAACGTTCATATCAATGCTCATCATTTCAAATTATCCAAATCAATATTCAACAGCAACACATTCACTTTCGAAGTTCCGAATAATCCTGCAAACGGTTTTTGAATATGATCATTCACCAGTTTCTGAATTTTTTCTTTATCAATTTTTCTTGTTGCTGCAATTCTGTTAACCTGGATGTTTGCAGCTTCAACAGAAATATCGGGATCCAATCCACTGCCGCTGTAAGTAATCAAATCAGATGGAATGTCTTCTTTCTTCACCGTTGGGTTATGCACTAAAAAAGTATCGATCTTACTTTGTACATCTTTCAAATAATCCGGATTGGTAGTTCCTTTATTACTGCCCGAAGATGCGGCAGCATTATATCCTGCGGCTGATGGACGGTCCCAGAAATATTTATCATCACTGAATTTTTGTCCTTCCAATTTATAACCAACTACTTTGTTGTTTACAATAACTGTTTCGCCTAAACCCTTATTGCGAGCGACTTGCGCCACTAACCAAATAATCAAAGTATAAATGCCAATAAAGAAAACTATTGTTAGGGCTGTTAACTTTATTGCGGGAAGAATATTTTGTTTCATAAAGAAAGTTTAAAAAGTTTAATTGTTTAAAAGGTTCAGGAAGTTTCAATCCTTTAATCTTTTAATCAGGTTTTAAAACCATAACGACACCAACAAGTCAATAAATTTAATTCCGATAAAAGGTACAATTACACCGCCCAATCCATAGATCAATAAATTCCTTCTCAGCAATGCACTTGCACCAATCGGTCGGTATTCAACACCTCTTAATGCTAACGGAATTAATAAAGGAATAATGATGGCATTAAAAATTACTGCTGATAATATTGCACTCTCCGGACTGTGTAATTTCATCACATTTAAACTTTGTAATCCGGGAATAGATGCAATAAATAATGCAGGTACGATTGCAAAATATTTTGCAACATCATTGGCAATGGAGAATGTGGTTAATGTTCCTCTCGTCATCAATAATTGTTTCCCTATTTCTACTATCTCGATCAATTTGGTTGGATCGTTATCCAGATCAACCATATTGCCTGCTTCTTTTGCAGCCTGTGTGCCGCTGTTCATGGCTACGCCAACATCGGCCTGTGCCAATGCAGGGGCATCGTTTGTACCATCGCCCATCATCGCAACAAGCTTGCCGCCCTGTTGTTCTTTTTTAATGTAATTCATTTTGTCTTCAGGCTTTGCTTCTGCAATAAAATCATCAACGCCTGCTTTTTCTGCAATGAATTTTGCTGTCAAAGGGTTATCACCGGTAACCATCACC